>NZ_QFGB01000085.1:0-13636 GCF_004369245.1 Pelotomaculum sp. FP
TTACGTTTTGTCAAGTGTTTTTCTGAAATTTCTCCAATTTTTTAACGAAAAAAAGCAGGGTACCTTTTGATACTCTGCTCTTTTGTGCTGCGGGTATGGCCTTGGCCTTATCTTAATGACATTGCCCATTAAGGGGGTTGGATTTTTATTCAGCAGGAGCTTCTGGGACCTTGGCTCCGCAGTTGCAGCAGAATTTTGCATTTTGCGGCAGCTCTTCATGGCAGCTGGCACAGACGGGCGGCTTGGGGTTTATTTTTACGATTTGTTCGGTAATGTCGGCGATATCAGACTCCAAAGATCTGGTGCTTAGCAGGAGACGGTCTATTTCCTCTGCAAGACCTTCATCGCCCTTATACTGCAGGTAGACCAGGTTCCCCAGCGCGGTGATGTTGTTTTCCATTTCTTTTTCCAGCTTTGAAATTTCCATCTTCAATCTGGCTGTTTCGACCAAATCGCTGGACTTTTTGCCAATGGATTTCGCGCCTTCGCTGATCGACTTGGCGCCTTCGCTGACCTTTTTTAAAATTTCCACAAGACACCCTCCTTTATTTTATTTTTCAGGAACTATTCAATAAAGGCTTTGCAATTCCTTTTTGGACGCAGCAAATCTCGAACTATTTATTGTTCTTTTCCAACCATTTCTCGTAATTATCCAGTTCTCTGTTAACCGCTGCATCGGCTGCGGTGTTTTCTTCCCTGGGTACGTGCTTTAACATTATTTTCAATCCCGGCGCCGCCGCCAGGCTCTTCCACACTCTCTCGGCAATTTCCCTCAGGGCAGGTTCCTTAATCCGGTACTGCCGGTTAAACTGGCGCACTACCAGTTGGCTGTCGGCCCGAATTTCCGCTTCCAAACCATCCTGCCGCCCGGCAAGGTGAATCAAGGCCGTGACCGCCCCCTCCAGGGCGCTCCATTCAGCAAAGTTATTGGTGACCTTAGGGCCTAGAAACTTGCTTTTAGAGGCAATCAGCCCGCCCTCCCCATCCGTGATAACCATACCGGCTGCAGCCGGCCCGGGATTGCCGCGGCTGCCCCCGTCAATATTTACAAATACTTTCAACTGGCACAACACCCCGCTGGAAGATTCCTTATCAATCTATTAGTACTTTTGCTTTTTCTGAATATAGCACTGCCGGCAGTATACGGGACGGTCTTCTTTTGGTTTAAAGGGAACCTCGGTGGTGCAACCGCATTCCGCACAGACGGCCTCGTAAGTTTCGCGGATGGACCTGTTCGCTGAAAACTGGCTGTACCCCCCCTTGTTGAAACCGGCTTCGCTTTTTTTATTTTTTCTGGCCAGGCGACACTCCTGGCAGCGCGAGGGGGCATGTTCAAAGCCTTTCTCGGCATAAAACTCTTGCTCGGATACTGAAAAAATAAAATTCCTACCACATTCCTTACAGGTAAGCAATTTATCTTCCAACATCAAAAAAACACTCCCTTCCCGGTTTCTCTTGCCTGTTGGAACATTACAAAATCCTAACCCTCATACCTGTATCGGGAAGAAGAGCAGAACTTTAAAAAGCCCAAGCAAGATAATTATATTATACCAACGGAGGCTTAAAAAGCAAGGGATGGAAAAGGAAGGCTCGGTCTATTGTTAATTTTAGCCAGGTGAAAGGATTGAGCCTGTAATATTGATACTCAAATTGCGGAGGCAAAAAGAGACGCAGCTATAAATGGAGACGCCTCGCTAAGTTCATGCAACGCGGCGATAGTACCGGACAATTAAATCATCAAGCTGTTGGCTGATATCCAACAAGCTGGCGCAGACAGCATCGGAACTGAACAAGCTGTACATCTCCGATCGCAGTTCTTCAATTTCCTCAAGCAATTCTGAACAGTGCATGATCCCCACCCCTTTGACTTATTACTGGTAACTTCGCGACAGTCATTGTAGAATCCTGCATAACCAAGAAAAAACATTGAAATATTTTAAATAAATTGTAATTAATTACTAAGCTGCCTGGGATTTTGTAACCGCCAATTAAAATTTTCGGGAACCCGTACTAATACCGGCTCCTCATAGTCTCTGGCAACCTGCGAAGCAGACCCCTGATCTTGCCGGCAGTCACAGCCCCAATAGATTTCTTCGGCCGCAGTTCCATGCCGCTCCAATAGTACCTTTTCCTGATTTTGCGCCTGCGGGCAATCTCTTTTTCTTCAATTTCTCGCGGCGACATGCCCATCCCGCATCCCTCCTTACAATATTATGGCCGTGACAACCTGACTGCATTCCTAAGTTTGACATCATAAAATCCCCTATAAGGTAAAGAATATAGTCGGATTATAATTTTACGAAAGGGTGATAAAAAATTAATCAGCACATTCACTGCATTGTCAACGACTGTCATTACTGGACCCAGGGGAATAGTTGCAAAGCCAACGAGATCCTAGTAGCGACAGATCAATTTGGCGACAACCAGCCAGACCAGATCGACGCCACCATGGCCACACAGCTCACCCCTTCCAATGCCGGTTCTTGTATGGCTACCTGCTGCAAATCTTACGTAACCAAGGGTTCCAACAAGATCGGTACGGATGGTATCAAGAGAATGTCCTAGTGAGAAGGGGGACCCGGCGGCAGCCGGGTCTCTACTATTTCAAAGCTCTTTAACGTGTACAGAACGGCAAAAGGAAAGACTTTTCCTGTCAGATTTACTAATGGACCCAAAAAGACTAATGGCAAGTGGTTCCATCCCTGGAACCCTTGCCATTAAAAGGAGTATATACCGAATTCAAAACAAAGTAAAGCAACTCTTTTTTCGGCATGGCTGCCGGCATGGTGACAATGATAGATAGATTAAACTTTCAAGCGTTTCTTTAACGCTTCCTGTAAGACCTGCGAGAAATTAATATTCTCACGTTCTGCCATAGTATTAAGCCACTGCGGGAGTGTAAGCGTCTTTTTGACTGCTTTGTTGTCATAGAAGCGTCTATACTCCATAGTGTCAGCACCTACCAAAGAAACAAAACAACCATCTTGAACCTTTATATCATTAGGGTCGGATGCCGGTGGAATAGTTGCCTTGTTTTCTTCGAAATTATACAGCATTAAGCATAATACATCGGCTGCCATATCATAAGCGTCTTGCAAATCATCTCCTTGCGTATAGCAGCTTTCAATATCCGGGAAGTTCACGGAATAGCCGCCTTTTTCTTCCGGTTGAAAAATTGCTGGATACAAATATTTTGCCATGTTATTACTCCTTTCCTCAGTTGTTGCAGAGGCTTATTTTAGCCCTGCGTCGGTTAGGATACTGTTGAGGGTTCCGGTAGCTATTTCTGTCTTATGTCTGGGCACAGGAAAGGTTTTGCCTGTTATCGGGCTATAATATATATCATGTTTTTTACCAGAACGTTTCAGTGTAATGCTGTTTTCTCTAAATAGTTTAAGCAACTCACTTCTTTCATGCCGTATCCCTCACCTTCTGACAATGCCAATGTAACACGTATTAACACGTATGTAAATAGTGGTTTTCGTCCTTGGTTTTCGGCAAGCAAAAAAGCACCCGTTAAGGTGCTCTTTGATGGCCTATATGTTTTATTCAATTCTAAATTCTTTTGGCTTGTTCAAACTCTTCCAGTTATATATTCACCGTTCGCAATTTCTTTTGCGCTTCTTTCAAAGGCGGCGGCCTCTTCTGGCATCAGCGGGTCGCCTTGGGGATAGATAAACCTTTTGAAAAAGGTGAGAACAATCCGCGCGTCATCCTCGCTCATAGTGTCAATGTATCTTTTTCACCGCAAATCCTTGCGGTGTCAAGCTTTTTCTGGAGCCGATGGTCGGATTCGAACCGACGACCTGCTCATTACGAGTGAGCTGCTCTACCCCTGAGCCACATCGGCATAATTCAATTACAAGCAAAATTTATTGTACCTCAACAGGACTCAAAAGTCAATGCAGGCCTTGTCCTCCCTGGCATAAGCCGGATTATCAACTCATAATCGTTTTGTGGCAAAAAGTTACATAATAATTTCTATTCTGGAAGCCCCCGTTAGGTCATAGGTATTTTTTAGCCAGATCAGCCAGGGGGTGTTGTTCATGATCAGGCCAGCTGCAAGGTCGATATTTTTCATATTGTCTATATTGCTGCTGTTCCAGCAGTCAGCTCAGGCAGGCTGCCGGTTGGTTATAAACAAGGGAACCAACCAGCTGGCTTTTTACGAAAATGGCTACCTGGTGGATGTGTTTCCTGTGGCTACAGGTCGTCTGCCCCAATATACCCCGGAAGGGGATTGGCAGGTCGTTGTCAAACTAATCTACCCTTCCTGGCGAAACCCCGATGGAGGTCCCACTATTCCGGGCGGTATTCCCGAAAACCCGCTGGGGCCCCGCTGGCTGGGGTTGAATGCGCTCGGCACCGGGGGCTCAAGTTATGGGGTACACGGCACCAACAATCCCTATTCCATTGGGACCTACGCATCTGCCGGCTGTATCAGGATGTACAACAAGGATATCCTCTGGCTGTACGATAGGGTTCCCGTTGGATCTGATGTAGAAATAATTAATAGCAACGAAGACCTGAACAGTTGGAAGGTATTCAGCAAGGTGCTGATAAACGGCGAGGAGCCTGATTTCGCGCCGCACCTCGGACCGATATGGGACGGAAGCAAAACCTGGCTGCCGGTACGGCCGGCTGCCCAGGCCCTTGGCTACCGCATGTTTTGGGACGAATCCTGCAATACCTTGGAGCTGGCAAATATTGACCGGGAAGTATCACTCGCCCTCGGCAGCCGGCAGGTTAGCGTGAACAACAGCGTGTACTCAACAGAGGATGCGCCCTTCTTGTTAGAAGACACAACTTTTGTCCCGGATTATTTTTTTAAGCTCTTTCTGGGAGCGGAACTACTTCAAGACACTGAAAATGGCGTCCTGTCGCTGCAGTCCCCGGCCGACCCCTGGGCTGGCCGGCTAACCAGGCGCCAAATGACAGTAAATATAGACGGTAGAGCTATACATTTGCCCGAGTCCCAACCCACCCTGAGCGACGGGAAGAACCTGCTGGTCCCTATACGTCCGGTCTGTACTGCCGCCGGGGGCATCGTCAAGTGGAACGACCCGGCCCGTACCGTGGATGTCATGATGCGGGATAAACGAGTGCAAATCCCTGAAAACGGTTCCCCGGCCCTGGTTAATGGAGCCATCGCGCACGAACCAAGTGGAATTCAGATTGTTCGTGGCACTGCATACATTAGTTTGAGATTTCTTTCGGATATCTTCGGCTTTATTACGGAAGTAAATGACAGCTCGCGCGTGCTCAATATCTCCACTATCACAGCTCCGACATCTTTTTTCAGGCCCACTGGTTCAAGGCCAATTCCGGCCGCGGCCTGAACTATTCCCGGCGCCACTGCCGTTTTTTATCGTCGGAGATAACTGCAATATGGGTGTAGGCAATCTCCCTGTACTTGTCCTTAATCGCCTTATTTACAGATGAGCCGATGCTGTCACATTCGTTAAGCATGGTTTGTTCATAGGCCTCAACCACCATTTCCAGAAGGTAGCTGTTCGGACCCACACACATGGACCTGACATTGTGGACGTCAACCACACCCGGGATGCTCATGACCAGGTTGCCTATGTCATTGATCAAACCGGGATCTGCCGACTCGCCTAAAATAGCGGCAGCATTCTCCCTGGCTGTTCCAATACCGATAAAGAATAATAACATACCGATCAAAATGGAAGCAGCCCCGTCAAAAACGATGTCTCCGGTATAGTGGGCCAGCAGGATTGCGGTCCCGGCGATGAAAAGCCCCAATAGCGCCGCTGTGTCCTCCAGGAAAATAAAGCGGGTCGAAGGAGTGGCTTTTTTAAGTGACGGGATTACCCTGGCCAGCATCCTCAAGCCTTGCGTTTGTTCTTCCGTCTCAGCGAGGATGGCCTTAATGGCCATGAAGCAGGAGTAGCACTCAAAGAGAATGCTCAGTCCTATAACCACAAGGCTTACACTGAGACGTTCCAAGGGCTCCGGATGAATAATCTTCACTATGCCGCCGTAAATCGAGAGCGCCCCACCGATAAAGAGCATACCTAAGCTGGCGATAAAGCCCCAGAAGAAGACCCTCTTGCCGTGGCCGAACTGGTACCGTTCATTGCCCGGGCGCTTGGCCTGTTTAACCCCGATTAACAAGAAAAAGCCGTTGGCCCAGTCTCCCAGCGAATGTTTAAACTCGGCCATCATGGAGGCGCTGCCGCTTAAAACAGCCGCTACCAGCTTCATCGCCGCGATAACCCCGTTGGCAATCAGGGCCGCCCGGACTGCCGATTCACTGTTGTGTCCCGTAATAATATCCCCCTTGCCATAAAACCCACAAGCATTCACTTGTGGGTTAGGCTATATGTCCTAAATTAAGGATTACTGCAAACCCTGCTTATATATTAGCAAGGTAGAGAAATTTCGACAAGTGTACCGCAAGCGACATCATGCAGAAAATGAAAACATCGCGAGGTATGATGAATTAGTATGTTAAAATATCTTACTATGTAGTGCAGGCCAGGGTATGCAGGTGCGAATGAATTCGCACCTGCATTTTTTAAGCGTTCTGTGTGTTTTCAGGGTTGTATCCCTCAAGTTTCAACAGATATCTTTTCATGTCGAGTCCCCCGCCGAACCCACCCAATTTCCCTCCTGCGGCCAGTACCCGGTGGCAGGGGATTACCAGGGGAGTACGGTTGGCGCGCATCACTCCACCGACCGCCCTGGCGCCCTTGGGCAAACCGGCCTGCAGTGCCACCTGCCCGTAGGTACGCACCTCACCGGCAGGGATAGACCTTACCAGCTCAAGGACCCGCTTTTGAAAAGGAGTGTACCCGGAAAAGTCTATGATCGTGCTAAATGCGACTTTTTCACCTGCAAAATACCGGAGCAGTTCATCTTCCAGGGCTGCCGCCGGAGATTGCGGGAAAGAGGGCTCAGGCAGGTTGGACAGGCACTTGTTCAGCTCACGGGCCAGCGCTGCCATAGCTTCCCCGGGGCCCGGCTGCGGCAGCGCCAACGCTTGCAGCCCGATCCTGGACCAGGCCGTCGCGATCCAGCCAGGGGGTGTTGAAAATAGTGAAATACGCAAGAAGCTCACACCTCCATTGAGCATGATAAAACACTCTTAAAAGGCCCCTTGTACACCTCCTCCAAAGCCGTATAATATTAACAAAAGGTATGGGATACTATGATACCAAGATTCGTCTCAGTGACATGCAGCAGAAATATCCCAACCTAACTCAAGAGGAATTTGAAAAGCAGCTCCAGGAGGAAAAACAAAACCAGGAAGCCGCCTGGCGTTATCAACGAATCAGGAGATTCATCAACAGCCTGGCGCTGGTGGTGGTATCACTCCCGTTCTACCTCTATCACTGGCGAAAAATCCAGCGGGGTGTGGATATCCCTGCATGATCCTATCATAACAAATTTTAGTTAATGAATAAACATGCCTTGAGTTGATACCGCATACCCATTCTAAAAAATACTTTCCGATAATGTAAGTTTACGTAAGGACTAAAATGTATCTTTGAAGAACCAAAAAGCCCCGCTCCAAAGAGCGGGGCCTGGCCGTTAAACCAGAGTATCAACAATAGAGCTTGTATTTGCCGAAGCGGTTACCGGCATTGAATTTTGACATTTGTTGCTTTTTGCTTCTTTTACTTGCTGAATTTGTGTCTCAATCTGCTGTATTTTCATTTGTAGCAGTTGTACTTTTTGCTGTTTTATTTTTTCGTCCTCTTTACTTTGGTTGACTTCCTGCAATTGCTGCTCAAGTCTTTCCTTTTGTTGCTGAAGCCTTGCTAGTTGATCAGTATTATCCACAGCCGAATAATTGCTACTTGATGATGAAGACGAAACTGATGATATGTTCACGCTAATATCACCTCCCTTACTGTGTTTAATGGTTAGAACTAGCTAACGTTATGCTTTCAATTATTTACTCGGCGCAAAGTATTTAAATCTTAACACCCTGAACGCCTCCACAAACCTTAAAGAAAACTGAAAACGCTTGAAAAAGGCTGCTTTGAAGTAACTCCCGCTCACAAGATCGAGGGATGCCTCTCGTTCCATTCGTTAACCACACACCTCCCCTTTTTGCAGAAGCCGGGTTGTGCCCCCAGAGATAATGGAACGTCTTGGGCATACGGATGATGCCGCGACAAAAAATGTTTATCTACACGCGACCAACACTAAAAAGAAAGAGGCTTCCCAAGAGTTCAGTGAGCTAATGAGAAACCTCTGAGTATCAATTTTGCACGCCGTGATCATTTGGTGATCATAGCAAGGGGCCGAGCATTCGGCCCCTTTATTTATAAAGGCTTAAGGCTCTAAGTTACATCATGCCGCCCATTCCGCCCATGCCGCCCATTCCACCCATGCCGCCCATGGGGTCTTTATCCTTTTCCGGCTTGTCGGCTACCAGGGTTTCCGTGGTCAGGATCATTGCCGCGATGCTGGCCGCGTTCTGCAATGCTGACCGGGTAACCTTGGCAGGATCCACGATACCTGAGTCGATCATATTGACAAATTCGCCAAGCAGGGCGTTGAAACCCACACCTGCGGGAGAATTCTTCACTTTGTCAACTATAACCGAACCTTCCAGACCGGCGTTGCCGGCAATCTGGCGCAGGGGTTCTTCCAAAGCCCGGCGGACAATGTCAACACCGGTCTTTTCATCAAAGCTGTCCGTGGTTATTTCATCAAGCGCCTTAATCGCGGGAATGAAAGCTACACCACCGCCCGGTACGATACCCTCTTCGACAGCAGCCCGGGTGGCGTTTAAGGCATCCTCGATGCGCAGCTTCTTATCTTTCATTTCGGTCTCAGTAGCGGCTCCGACCTGTACCACCGCCACTCCGCCGGCCAGTTTGGCCAGGCGCTCCTGCAGCTTCTCCTTGTCAAATTCAGAGGTGGAATCCTCAATTTGGCTTTTAATCTGGGTTACCCGCTTGGTGATAGCATCAGCGCTGCCGGCTCCGTTGACGATGATGGTCTCTTCCTTCTTGATTCTGACCTTGGAAGCCCGGCCCAGTTGGTCAATGGTAGCCTTGTCCAATTTCAGGCCCAGTTCCTCGGTAATAACGGTACCACCGGTCAGGATAGCGATGTCTTCCAGCATAGCCTTGCGCCTGTCGCCAAAACCAGGCGCCTTAACCGCCACGCACTGGATGGTGCCGCGCAGCTTGTTCAGGACCAGGGTGGCCAGGGCTTCACCTTCAATGTCTTCGGCAATAATCAGTGAAGGCCTGCCTGACTGGACGATTTTTTCCAGAACCGGCAGAAGGTCGGCAACCGCGGAGATCTTCTTATCCGTGATCAGGATGTAAGGATCGTCTAAGATGGCTTCCATTTTTTCAGTATCGGTAATCATATATGGGGATATGTAGCCCCGGTCGAAGTTCATCCCCTCGACGATTTCCAGGTTGGTAGTGGTGCCCTTGGACTCCTCTACAGTAATGACACCGTCTTTGCCCACCTTTTCCATGGCGTCGGCAATGAGGCTCCCGATTACTTCGTCGTTGGCGGAAACCGTAGCTACCTGGGCAATGGCTGCCTTGCTCTCAATAGGCTTGGCCGAGTTTTTAATAGTAGCAACGGTCTTTTCAACCGCTTTTTCAATACCGCGCTTGATGATCATCGGGTTGGCGCCGGCTGTTACGTTGCGTAAACCCTCGTGCACAAGTGCCTGCGCCAGAACACAGGCGGTAGTGGTGCCGTCTCCGGCCACATCGTTGGTCTTGGTGGCAACTTCTTTCACCAACTGAGCGCCCATATTTTCAAACGGATCGGGAAGTTCAATTTCTCTCGCAATGGTTACACCGTCGTTAACGATCATCGGAGAACCGAATTTCTTATCAAGAACCACATTGCGGCCTTTGGGGCCAAGGGTAATTTTTACCGCATCGGCCAGAGCGTTGACGCCTTTTTCAAGAGCGCGCCTGGCTTCTTCCCGAAAGATAATCTCTTTAGCCAATTCATTTACCTCCTTATATAATCCTTACTCTATTACGCCGAGGATGTCGGCTTCACGCATGATCAGATATTCAACGTCATCGATTTTCACTTCGTTGCCGGCGTACTTGGAGAAAAGGATTCTATCCCCGACCTTCAGGTCGATGGGCACCCTCTGGCCAGTTTCTAAAAGCCTGCCGCTACCTACCGCTATGACTTCACCTTCCTGGGGCTTTTCTTTTGCGGTGTCCGGAAGGACGATGCCGCTTTTGGTCCTTTCCTCGGTGGGTGTTGCTTTTACAACTACCCGTTCGCCTAATGGTCTGATCAACATATACCCCTCCTTATGGTTGCTTCCTGTATTGTTAGCACTCGATCTAGACGAGTGCTAATATCTACAGTAAATATAATATAGAATAAGAAAATCAAAAGCAAATAAAATCACCGCATAATTTTCCTCTTTTAGGGCAAAAAAAGGCACTTAGCGGATAATAGCTTTCATTTCCTACTTCTATCTCATTATTATCCCAATTTAACTAATATTTTTTACCTGTCTAGAAATATTTTTCCACGGCAATAACCATTCTATACAGGGCAACCCAAAATTTTCTTACCAGTAGTACTAACCTACACCGCACTCACCGCCGCGGCCGGTCAAGATTTCCAAGGCATGGGGCAGCGCCGGCAGGATGACCTCCAGACATTCGCGCACCCCTTTGACGCTGCCGGGCAGGTTGATAATCAGGGTGTTTTTGCGTACCCCCGCCACTGCCCTGGTCAGCATGGCGCGGTTGGTCTTCTTCATGCTCTCCGCCCGCATGGCCTCGGGTAAACCCGGCACCTCGCGCTCGATCACGGCCAGGGTGGCTTCAGGTGTATTGTCCCGCTGGCTTAACCCCGTGCCGCCGGTAGTCAGGATCAGTTCTACCTTCTCCCGGTCGGACATGTTGACCATCGCCTCTTTTAGGGTGTCAATGTCGTCCGGCAGTATTTTATAACTAACGACATTGCCCAGTATTCCAACCATTTCACGGATGGCCGGACCGCTCTCATCCACCCGCTCGCCACGGGAGCCTTTATCACTAACCGTAATAATCCCAATTTTGTACATCTTTCACCCTCCAAATTGTTATCATATCAGGATAGCTACAAATGCCTTATCGAAGGGCAACATTTCTAGAAACCTGAGCAATATGCGCGCGATTTCAACCGTACTTGCACCGCGGAACAGCCCCTAAACCGGGCACGGTAGATTATACTCTGCCTGCCCGGGAGTAAATAGTAAATGTTCTAGCTCCATTCAGCCTCACCCTTACGCTCAAAGGTGCCGCTTTTACCGCCGCTTTTATGGACCAGCCTGACCGCCCCGATGACCATCTCACGGTCGGCAGCCTTACACATGTCGTATATAGCCAGCGCCGCCACGCTCACTGCAGTCAGCGCCTCCATCTCCACCCCGGTCTGTCCGGTTACCCGCACCCTGGCTTCGATTTCAACTGTGTTGCGGTCATAATTGGGTCGAAAATAAACGTCAACCCCGCTTATCATCAGGGGATGACAGAGGGGTATCAGGGCAGATGTTTTTTTGGCAGCCATAATCCCGGCAATTCTGGCCACCCCAAAGACCTCTCCCTTTGGCGCCTTGCCCCCCATAATTAATTCGAGTGTCTCTTTACGCATGGCGACCTCGCCACGGGCAACCGCTTCCCTGTGGGTGACCGCCTTGCCTCCCACCTCCACCATCCTGGCCTGACCTTGCTCATCCAGGTGTGTTAATTCGCTCATAATATTGCTCCTCCATCTCCACAGGCTTACCTGCTCTATTAGACCCGCAGCCCATTTTTGGGTATAATTTGCCACCCAGTAGTATTTCTCCTGTAAAGCAAAATATCCTCCGAAAAATGTCGGAAATACATCTTAAAAATAGCAGCAGACCGCTCCCAGGAGTGACCTGCTGCTTGACTAACCGGTTTAACATTTTGATTGATGCAGGTAACAACTCAAAGTTCGGTCAGCCTATAGATTTGGCCGTCTCTCAGACGCAGTTCCACATCCCAGCCTTCTTCTACATCTTCAAGATCAATGCTGTCACCGTCGCTGTCTCTCAGTATGGCTCCGTCTTCCAGGTAATAAGTGAATTGATTTCCGCTGCTTTGTTCAATTTGAATCCTTTCGCTGCTAACCCGCACGTCGATGATTTCTCCCTCAATGGTAATATCTTCGTCATCGGTGATTTCAATTGTTACAACCTCATCATCTTCTATTTCTATCTCCGCTTCACTGCCGATGACAATCTCCTCCAGGTCAATTGAGTCACCCTCTTTAGAGCAATCGACATCATCGGAGATCTCGTAGCGCTCCTCGTCGCCGTCACTGTTTGTAAGCGATAAGCGCGGGCTACTCCCGGTCCTGAGTCCGGATATTACACCTTCCTCAGTTGATTGGTCACTGTCTAAGACCTCGATCTCATCCACCCAGTCGTCACTATCCAACTCCAATCTGACCTCATCCCCTGTTTCAAGTTCATCAAAGTCAAGCTGCCTGCTTCCCTTGTTCACATCGACATCTTCGACCACCTTATAGGTAAACTTGTCTCCATCGCTGTTGCGTATGGTTATCCCGTAGGTGCCTGTAGTATCCAAATCCCTGATTTCACCCTCAAGATCACTCTTGTTGGAATCAAGGACCTCAATGTCCGTCACGTAATTCCGGCTGTTAAGTTCCAGACGAACCTTGTCTCCTTCGTTTAAATCACCCAAACCCTCGCTATCACCGTCAATGATCACTTCTACGTCTTCGTCAAGGGTATAGGTATTGATGTAACCGTACACATCCCTGATGGTTATCTCACCGCCGTCCAACTCCTCGATCGTGCCTTCGGGTGAGGTATCCCGAAGGATTACAATTTTAATTGCTTTCTGGCCATATACGGCAACCTCGACCTCATTGTTAACCGCAATTGTATCGTAGCTAACAGCGCTGTTATCTTTTAGTACGGCAACCCCGCCCGGCACCTCCAGTTCCATCCTGGATCCACCGCTGGTGATTGTCAGAATGGATGACTCAACATCTGTGACCTTACCTTTTACGGTACTGGTACTGAGTACATTTATTGACGTAATCTGGTTATCTTCCAGCATCATTTCAATATATTTTCCAGCGCTTAAGCCGGCCAAAGACATCTGGCCGCTGGGGTCATTAACCATGACGCTGCTGGGAGCCGAGCGGGTTATTTTAGTGCCGTCAAGGCAGGTAATCACCACCCAGCATTCACTACCTATAAAAAAGACGTTATCTACCAGTCCCTGGTATACCTGTCCCTGATTGGCCCCCGGTCCTTGACTGGACCTTGCAGCTTGTACAAGAACCACCTGCCCGCTGTCATCTAATGTCAGCTTGACCGAGTCACCGTTCTTAATACCGGCAGCCTCCACCTTTTTCCCGTCAAGATAGTACCGGCATTCGGCGGTCAGGAACTTACTGGCGCCTTCCTGCAGGTCGATCAGTCCTGAGATTGGTTCAATATTCGAGACCGTCCCGGTTATGCGGCGATCCGGGTAGGGATTGGCTAATTCCTTATTCAACAAGTTGGACAATAAAACTGCCATCTGGGCCCGGTTGATCACACTGTTAGGCTCAAAGACGTTGCCCGGCAGCCCCTGCATGAGTTCATTATCCACCAGTGCGGCCACATATT
>NZ_QFGB01000086.1:0-13086 GCF_004369245.1 Pelotomaculum sp. FP
ACTCACCTCACCGTGCTTTGTAGTGTGCCTTTCCCTCAAGGCTATTGTACCCAAAGGATGGTTACTGCACATCCCGGTTTTCATTCCTATTTGTGTCGCCCGCAGTAGGCGGAGAAATGAAGGTTTATATGGAAAAAGTTTATTTTGTGGACACCACCCTGCGTGACGGCGAGCAGGCGCCGGGAGTGGCATTTTCGGTAATTGAAAAAGTCTGTATTGCCAGGATGCTGGATCAACTGGGGGTAAGTCAGATTGAGGCCGGCGTTCCTGCCATGGGTTCTCCGGAAATAGAGGCGGTGGCAGCCATTTCCCGTTTAAGACTGAATGCCGTCGTATCCACCTGGAACAGGATGGTTATTGGCGACATTAAGGCTTCCCTGGCCTGCGGCGTGAAAAATACTCATATAACATTGCCTGCCTCCGACATCCATATCAAGCATAAACTGCGAAAGGACAGGTTCTGGGTAATCGAAAGCATGAGAAGGGTCGTTTCTTACGCCAAGGAGCACGGCTGTAATGTTACGGTGGGGTTGGAAGACGCGTCCAGGGCGGACCTGGACTTCTTGATCCAATTGGCCGGTCAGGCCCGCCGGGAAGGAGCGTCGCGGCTGCGCTTTGCAGATACAGTGGGAATGCTGGAGCCTTTCAGGACCAGGCAGGTAATTGAGCTGCTGGCAGCAGAAATCGGTATAGATATTGAATTTCACGGCCACAATGACTTTGGCATGGCCACCGCCAACACGCTGGCAGCCTATAAGGGCGGCGCCAAATATTTAAGCACTACAATAAACGGCATCGGGGAACGTGCCGGCAACTGTTCCTTCGAGGAGGCAGTCGCCGCACTGAACCACTTTGAAAAGCTGGGCCTGGGGTTTGACAATAAACTTCTCAAGCAGCTATGTTACTATGTCGGCAAGGCGGCAGGACGCGCCACATCAGCCGTGTATGGTCCGGAAATTGTGGTTGCGAATTAACATGGGTCATTATTTGTAATTGTACCTCCACACATAGCCCGGAAACGCATGATCTCTTATCACAAGCTATAATAATCAGCAATCCCCGTATAATCCCTCAATCTTTATGAAGTACAAACTAAATTTTCCTCCTCTTAATTGTTCTCCTTTAAGTTATAATGGGTTAAAGTGTTTTTATCCTTTGCCGGCATAGCGGCGTGGGGAACGACCCGGAAAACGGAGAGCCCCAGCTAAAAGCCAGGGCTTCCTTGTTTTTAGGGAAGACACGGAATCGAACCGGTAGCGGGCTCCCGGACCCTGCTGTGTTCCCGACACACTTCCCAGGAATAATTTGCCATTAACATTATGACATTCAATGTCAGCTATGTCAATAAGCAGCTATCCAAAGCCAATCTGCTCCACGTATCAAGCGCCCCGAATTCATATGAACCCGGCGGCTAAAGTGTGCGTCTAAATTTATAAGCCGCTAAAAAGCGTTTAAGATAAATTGGGATGACAGGAGATAGGACTTTGTCCGAAACGAGTCTGATCAGGGCAGCTCAATCAGGTGATAGTGATGCCTTTACCCAACTGGTGCAACTGTATTCGGCCGATGCATTTCGCACCGCGTCCATGGTTTTGCGTGACCACACCGAGGTTGAGGATGTGGTCCAGGAGGCTTTTTTAACCTGTTTTCGCAAGCTGCATACCTTCCGTATGGAATCTTCTTTCAAAACATGGTTGTACAGGATTGTGGTAAACCTATGCTATGACAGGCTTCGCAAACAGAACCGGGACAGCCTGGCGATGCATAAGATATCTAATAACCCTGTAACGAGAAATGGGGATATGGCAGAAGTGGAACAGAGGTTAGATCTGAAGGAAACAATCTCTACCTTGAGCCCGGAGCACCGCCTGGTACTCACCCTCTTTTATGGAAACGATTTTGGCGTGCAGAAGGTTGCAGAAGTACTGGGGATTCCGGTCGGGACCGTCAAATCAAGGCTGAACTCGGCGCGCAACCTGCTTAGAGAAAAATTGGAGAGAGGGAACGAGTATGCGCTGTGAGAAGATAATGCGTAAATTTAACGACCTGCTTGACAGGTCACTCTCTGCCAAGGAGGAACATGAGGTACAGGCACACCTGGCTGTATGTCCGAACTGCCGGGGTGAATTCCAGCTGACCAAAAAGGCGGATGACATATTAAGGGCAACCGTCGTTGAAATGGTTACGGAAATAGAGGTCCCTTCCAACCTTAGCCAAAGAATCGAGCAGGCCTTGGCCGGGGAGAAAAAGCGGCAGCCAGGGAAGGCAAAGCTGTTTGGTCTGTTCCAGCCTCCGGCTTTGGCGGCGGCCATGCTAATGCTGGTAGCTGCGGTTGGACTCTTTGGTTACTACAAGCTCTTCGACCCGTCCCTCAAAAACCCTGCTGTGGTGATGTCCGTGCCTGAAAGCCAGCCTGCTTCTGAGAGCGCGGGTAAGACTGAACCGGCGCCCCTGTCTGACGCCGGTCAAGAGCAGCCAACTGTCAAAGACGGTACTACGACCGAAGCTCAGCCTAAGGCCGACAGTCCATTGGTGACTGAAAAGGCCCCGCTGGCTGATGAGGCGACCACTATTATGCGAGATGCAGATAACCTGGACGCGGAGGCTGCAGCACGGAAGAACGCGCCTCCCGGGCAAGGGGGCGGAGAGTCTTTCAACATGAAAGAAAATGGCGCCGTCGATCTGGCGCAGGCTCCCGACATAGAGGAACAGAGCATACCCATGGCAAGCAGCCAATCCTCCGGCGCTGCCAAATTGTTCATGTCAAGCAGGGCTGCCTTGCCCCAGGGGACCTTGCAGGAAGCCACCCGGGAAGTGGGGTTCACTCCGGCGGTACCAGGCTACCTGCCGCCTGAGGCCGAACTGAAAGACGTAACCTGGGAAACCGGGAATGTTTGCCTGGGGTACCGGATAGCGGACCATAAATCTTTTACGCTTTCTCAAAGCCGGGTTGCTGAGGCGGGCGTGATTGGAGAAGAAGGCGGCCAGTTCATTGATCTTAACGGGGCCAAAGCCCGCCTGCAAGAAACCAGCCCCGGAGGCGACCCTTCATATGTTTATACCACTGTCCGATGGCAGCGTGGCGAGTGGGTGTTTACGGTTGAAGGCGACCTCCCCCGCGAAGAGATTTTAAAGATTGCGCTGTCAATAAAATAGAGCAAATGCTGGTTAAAAGGGATATGGCAAGTAAGATGGGAATAAAAATTTCCAGGAGGGCGTCCATGCCCTCTTTTTTTGTTTAAAGCATAAACTTACAAAAAGAAAATATTACGAGGACAACGGAGTCCCGAAAGAGATAACCCTTCTTTCGGGACTTTCATTTTCCTATAGACAGGCAGTCGTCAACCGCCAAACAAGAAAAGTCCGGTATTGAATGCGATATCCAAGGTGTGTTGCCGCCGGCAAAGGAAGAAAGTGATTACTGAAAGGAAGTGTTTTGTTTTTATGTGTGGATTAACAGGCTGGGTTGACTGGGATAGTGATTTAACCCAACAGCGGCCAATTCTGGAGGCAATGGTTAAAACGCTGTCCCGGCGCGGGCCGGATGCGGAAGGAGAATGGTTGTCGGACCATGCCGCCCTGGGCCACCGACGGCTGGTTGTAGTTGACCCGGAGGGAGGCGGGCAGCCGATGACCCGGCGGCTGGGAGAGCGCGTCTATACCATCGTCTATAACGGTGAGCTCTATAATACTATGGATCTCAGAAAGGAGCTGGAAGCACGGGGCCATACTTTTCTCACCCGCAATTCTGATACGGAAGTCCTTCTGTTGTCCTACATTGAATGGGGGACGGCATGTGTGGAGAAGTTTAACGGCATTTACGCCTTTGCTGTATGGGGGGAAGCCGAGCAGAGTTTGTTCCTGGCCCGCGACCGTTTGGGTGTCAAACCGCTCTTTTACGCTCTTAAAGGGGAGCTTTTTATCTTTGGTTCCGAACTAAAGGCGCTGCTGGCCCACCCGGCGGTTAAACCTGAGGTCGATCCGCAAGGGTTGGCCGAAATCCTGGTGATGGGGCCTTCCCGCACGCCGGGCCACGGGATTTACCGCGGTGTAGCGGAAATCAGGCCGGGGCATTGCCTGCTCTATGATCGTAACGGCATACACCTGCGCCGCTATTGGGCGCTGGAAAGCAAGCCGCACGAAGACAGCCTGGAAGTAACTGCGGCCACGATCAGGAACCTTTTTTGTGACGCGGTGGAACGCCAGCTGGTTTCCGATGTCCCCGTCTGCACGCTGCTGTCCGGCGGATTGGACTCCAGTATCATCACCGCCCTTGCCGCGGGGGCCTTCAAACGGGACGGCCTGGGAACCCTGCACACCTATTCCGTCGATTACCGGGACAACGAACAGTTTTTCAAGCCGGACCACTTTCAGCCCAATTCCGACGCCCCCTGGGTAAGACGCGTCTCTGAATTTCTCGGCACTTGCCACCACCGGATTGAAATAGATACTCCTGAACTGACGGAGGCCCTGGTCCCGGCGGTACTGGCCAACGACCTGCCCGGCATGGCGGATATCGACTCTTCACTGTTTGTTTTTTGCCGGGAAATAAAAAAAGACGCCACCGTGGCCCTTTCCGGTGAATCTGCCGATGAGGTCTTCGGCGGCTATCCCTGGTTTCGCAGCCGTGCGGCCTTGACTGAAGCCACTTTTCCCTGGATTCAGTTTGTGCGGGAGCGGGCAGGGTTCCTGTCTGCCGAACTGGTAGATCTGATCAGGCCGGAAGAATATGTCGCCGGGCGCTACCAGGACGCTCTCGGGGAAGTGCCGCGTTTAAAGGGCGAGGAGCCGCTGGAAGCCCGCATGCGCGAGATTTTCTACCTCAACATCACCAGGTTTATGCAGACCCTCCTGGATCGGAAGGACCGCATGAGCATGGGCGTGGGGCTTGAGGTGCGGGTACCCTTCTGTGATCACCGCCTGGTTGAGTATGTCTGGAACATCCCCTGGTCCATGAAAAACTGCGACCATATGTCCAAGGGCATTCTGCGCCGGGCCATGTCCGGACTGCTGCCGGATGATGTGCTGCAGCGGAGCAAAAGTCCCTACCCGAAAACCCACAACCCATCCTATCTGGCGGCGGTAAGCAGGAAGATGCTGGAAATATTGGACGACCGGGAAGCCCCCCTGCGCCGGTTGATCAACATCGAAGCTGTCCGCGCCCTGGCTGCCTCCGAAACAGCCGTCTTTGACCGGCCCTGGTTCGGCCAGTTGATGAGGGGTCCCCAGTTCCTGGCCTATCTGATCCAGGTGGACACCTGGCTTAGAAATTATCAAGTGGTTATTTGTTGATAGTTTAGCCCTTATGAAGTATTAGCCTTTAAAAGAGCAGGTTTCTGTGGGAAGCCTGCTCTTTTAAAGTGTAACTGCCATAATTTATAATCCAAACTTGAAACTTTTGTTTAATCTGCCTATCGGGCGGAGAGCGCCGCATAGATTGCTTCTAAGCGCCGTTTTGATTGCTTCAACGTAAAAGCCGGCTCGCCGGCAAGACGGGATTGTTCTACCAGTTCCAGCTTTGGATTTGATAATCACAAACTCGCACCCCTGTAAAGAATTGTTCTGTCGTATTATATGATAATTCTACGAGGTTTTTAGTCTGTTATATGCTTGGTAATGATGGTTAAAAAGCGCCAGTTTGTTCCCGGAGTGTCAATGGCAGGAATAAACATGTTTTTAGCTAATAATTACATTAGCGGACTGCCAAATATACTTGGGGGAGGGGATTGAGTTTTTGAAAATTAGAAGAGATATCCTTTGGATCGCTGCTGCTTTACTTTTTTCTTGTAGTTGCAGGCTTTCCTTCGCCCAGGCAGCAAGCGCCGGAGATATTGAAAACCATTGGGCGAAAACAGATATAGAAACGGTTGTGAGCCTGGGCATAGCAGGCGGCTACCCGGACGGATTCTTTCAGCCGGAGCAAATGGTTACCAGGGCTGAATTTGTCAAAATGCTTGTTAAAGCTTGTTGGGTAGGACCCGTTAAAGAAAATGAACAGCCTGCTTTTGTGGATGTCGGGCGGGAATATTGGGCCTATAGCTGTGTTGAAGCGGCTGATGCCATTGGCATCCTGGCGGAAAAAAACTCCGGACGATTATTTGAGCCGGAGCGGATTATTACCAGAGCTGAAGTGGCGGGGATGGCCGGGCGGTTGATGGCGGGAGAAAACCTGCCCGATTTTCCCGCAGCAAAAGATGACCGGCAAAACAACTGGGTGGCGACTATGAAGAAAGAGGGTATTATTTGTGGCTACCCTGATCGTTCTTTGGGGGAAGAAAGCGGCTTAACCAGGGCTGAGGCCTGCGTCATTGTTCTGCGTATAAAAAATAAGCTCCTGACAGAGCAGATTGACCGGGAGCGTCGGTGGATAGCCTCTTACCAGAGCAATGATGGTTATATGCCCTTGGATGATGGCAGGCCGGACATCATACCTTATTTTGGAAACCTCACGGAAATGGCTCAGCTGGGTCAGCCGGTATTCAATAACGGGGTCAAAAAGTATCTGGAGTGGAGCCTGTCAAATCTGAACTATCCGGATCTTTTTGGCCTGAACGGTACAATGTATGATTACCGTCTGGAAGACGGAGTGCTTCAATCCGTATATTCTTATGATTCCGCAGACAGCTATGCTGCCACCCTGCTTTCACTGGCTGCCGGTTATTACCGTGCTACCGGTGATATAACCTTTGTCCGGGCACATTATGGTGACCTGGCGGCAGTGTCGGAAGTAATATTGAAACTTCAGGATGACGATGGCTTGATCTGGGCCAAACCGGATCAACAGGTCAAGTATTTGATGGATAACTGTGAATGTTACCGTGGATTGAAAGACTGGTCGCTTTTGCTGGAAGAAATGGGTTTTGCGGAACGCAGCAGGTTATACGACAGTAAAGCCGGTTTAATCAAGGATGGTATCCTGAATCGCTTTTGGGACCAAGATAGAGCTTGTTTCGCCTGGGCGCTTGACCAGGCGGGCGGAAAGTTTCTCCCGCAGTCCGGCCAGGCATATCCCGGTTTTTTTGCCCAGATATATCCCGCAACGTATGGAGTAATTTCTCCGGCAAGTGAAAAGGCCGTACTGGCCTATCAAAAGCTTAATGAAGAATTGCCCGGCTGGGCCGACCTGGAATTGGGGGACTCCTTCCCGTGGGTTATTCTCGGTTACGCGGCTGTAATAATGGACGATTTGTCAAATGCGGATCGATTTTTAGAAAATTGCCGTAGTACTTATATCTTAACCGGCCGCGATTATCCCTGGTCTACCTTTGAGGCTGCCTTTTATATACGCGCTTGTGACGCTCTCCAGAAAAAAATAACAGCAACATTCGATTAAGTTATAAGGAATATTAAAAGCCTGTACCGGCTCAATGGTTCTGTTTTTCGCAACCCTAATCAGTTGTCGCTATCATCTTGCACCGGCAAGTCCGCAAGCAGCCGGGTATAATTCGCTCTGCTGTCCACGATATGATAAACAAAAACAGTTTTGCCCAACAATCGATAGACGCACAGATAATGGCCGCAAATGAGCATCCGATAGCCTTCCAGCCAAAGTATTTTATCCATGCACGCCACACCCATATTCGGATGGCTTTGCAAATGATTTTGATTTTGCTTGAATTTTTTACCTAGCTCAATGAGAGCAACAAAAACCCCAAATTTGAGCTTACTCTGATTTTTTAGTTAGGAGCAACTTTATTTCCGTTAACCAGAGAGAGTCCAAGCTAGTACGCTGTTAACTCTTAAACTGTGGATAAAGCCGCTTTAATTTGGTTGTTGCATCAGTGGTCGTAAATTGCCAGTCAACACCCTTTTGACTCCTGTTTCTTGCAGTTTCCCATTCCAACAGTTCAAGGCGAAGGGAATCAATTGAAGAAATTCGGCGCTCCAGACACTGTTTGGACATTACGCTCAGTTCGATTTCGGCTATGTTAAGCCAGCTACCATGCTTTGGCGTGTAATGGATCTCAAGGCGTTTAGCGAGGCTTCTGGCTACATCCGGTGTAAATGCTTCATAAAGCGATGCTGTGGTATGAGTGTTCAGATTATCCATCACTAACCGGATCTTTTTTGCTTTTGGATAATGAACATCAAGCAGTTCCCGGAACTGGTTTACCCAGTCAACCCGAGTTCTTCTTTCACAGACTGTTACATGTCTCCAGCCTGCCAATGGTTCTGTGAAGACAAAGATGCTGCAGGTTCCGTTGCGGACATATTCACCGTCCTGACACTCAGGCCTTCCGGCCTTCATCGGGATCGGGGTTCTGGTCTCACCAAGGAGTTGGTACGGCTTTTCGTCCATGCAGACGACCGGATATAGTCTGCAATATTGCTGCTGGTACAGATCCAAAACATCTTCCATGCAGGCGACGAAGGCGGCGTTCTGTTCAGGCGGAATACACCAACATTTACGGAGATGTGGTTTCAGTTCGTTTTTTTAAAAGCCGTCCAACGGCCACATAAGAGATGCTGTCAATGTACTGTAATTCAACCGCTTTATCCGCCAGCAGCCTTAGCGTCCATCTGGATCGTCCCGACGGGGGTGAACTGCAGCTCAATGCGATGATCTTTGCTTCCACTTCACCGGTAATCTTCGGTTCAACGGGCGGCGTCTCGCGTTTCTTTCTGCCGAGCGCAGCCTGCAGCCCATGTTCCGAGTACTGATTTCGAATGGTATGAACGGTTTGCGGGTGAACATGAAACAACGCTGCTATTTCAAATTCGCTCTTTCGCCCGCCCGTGCCGTTCTCATCAGCTGCCAACAGAATATTGGCATGCATGATGGTTTTTGCCGAGGCGGAACCTCTGGAAACGATCTTGAGCAGGGTCTTCCGCTTCTCATCAGAAAGACGTACATGGTATCTTATTTTTGGCAAGGCATACCCCTCCCTCCTGGGAAGAGTATACCACGAAAATGAGTTTGTTTATAGTTTAAGATTTAACAAACTACTAGTGAGTTTTTAAAAATCAAATCCCCATGCCAGGAAAATATTATGAATAATCTAGATTATTCATAATATTTTTGTTTAGTATCCAGCATTTATAAAGGTGCAGTGACTCGAACAGTTGTTGCCACATGCAAACACACACTGGGATACGGTATCACAGGATATACAGCTATAATTTGCTGCAATTTCAAACGAATCGCTTATCTTACTTGACATTAGATGCTTCATTAGTATCATCCTTTCATTATTAAATAATTTATATCACTGACATAGGGATTAGAAATTTTTTCTCTATATATATTTGAATTTCTTTAAATACTTGTTGTTAAAAATACTTCGTTCTCATCATTTATTAACCATCTTCCATTAATGGCTGATTTCCATTTATATTTTTGAGAATGTTTTTTCCACCATTCGTCATAATCTAAAGTTGCTATTTCAAGTTCTATAGTTATTTTTTTACGCAACTCATCAAGTTCATCATTTGTAAGATTGGAATCGCTGAGTGTCATTAATAGCTCACTCAATGCAGCTTTTCTATGATGCAATTTTTCAAGTTTGTTTTTCTCTTCTTCAGTTAAAATTCCAATTTTTTCTTTATTCATTAGCAATGCTCCTTTTGCTATCTAATTTTTCTAGTGGATCTAGATAGTCGGTAATGGATAAAATATTTTCAAAATGTTCATCATGTTTTTCCTGTAAAAGCTTTTGCAATTTTTGAGCAGCCTTTTTTTCTGTATTACTAATTAAACATTGTATTTTTGGGGGAATGTAAAATTCATTTGTTAATTTTTTATTTATAAATAAACATCTTCTACAGTGATATGTATCACATTCAGAACATATTGGCCACTTGTCAATATGATTTAAGTAATTATTATTAATACCCATTTTCAGGTTGCCAACAATGTTATCGGAATTATTAAAATAAAAAGCTGGACAAATGTAAAAATTGCCGTTTGGTGCTAAACAAATAGTACTAATCCCAGCATCACAGTTATTCATTTTTGTAAGTTCGAATAAATCAGTAAGTACGTTAATTTTAATATGTTTGTTAATTGAATAGCGTTCTACAATATAACTAATAATTTTATTTAATTCGATCTCATAGAGATGTAAATCATGATCTTTCCAATTTTCGACATTTTCAAGGATCAAATTGATCCGTTCAGTATTATTGTTTATTAATTTTATAATATAGTTGCTGATTTTTTTAATGTTATCTGGTGTTATTAATAAAATAGAATTAATTGGTGGGATTTTAGTGTGTTCGATGTTATTATCGTATATTATAATTGCATTATTTTGACCCTTATAAGATTTTTCATCAATTATAAGAAGATGTTCATTTGCTTCAAAATTGGATAATAGAGGTAATCCCAAAAATACCGGAATATAATCATTTTTCTTAGCATAATCCAAGCCAGATAATAATATCTCCTGACTCATATCGGTTTTGTTTATACGTGAGTTGCGATATGAACAATGTGGAGTTATTTTGTCAGAAGTAATTATTAGTAAATACTTTGAGAGTGATTTCCTTTTTCTTAAGTATTCTTCCCTAGGTGAAACCAAACCCGTAGTTTTGGCAAATTTTTCCCAAAAATATTTATTTGCTCTTACATTAGCTTTATGCATTTTACAGACATAAGTAGCTCTCTGAAAAATTGTATTTGCATAATCATAATTAAAACCTGTACAATAACCACAACCCGATGCAACATTACATTGAAGACAATCAATATTACTTATATTTTTCAATGACAAAACTTTAAACGGTCTTAGCTTATCCTTATTAATACCTGTATATATATTCCCTATTGAATAATTGTTTCTATTGTTAAGGCTTATATCCAAAAATCGTACACATGGTAAAAAATTTCCATTGCAATCAATTGCTAGCATTTTACCTGTGCCACAAAAATTTCGCTGCATTTCTTCTTCTGTTAAAGGAAAACCAATATCAGGAGAAAAAAAACGTACAGAATAATCATCCCACATCTTTTTTTCTATTATATAATCTGCTAATTCTACTAACTGTCTTTCGAAAATTAGATCATCACCATCATTCCATACATCTTCAAAAACAACATTTGCAGCAACCATCTTTATCCCTAATTCCCATAAACTAATAATGCTTTCTTTCAAATAAGGCAAATCTTCATGAGTAAATGTTGATTTAGTACTAGTCCCGATAAACTGTTCTTGCCAAAGCTTTACGTTTTTTACTACATCATCATATGAACCGCTACCATCTTTTTTTATTCTCTGTAAGTCATGTTTAATTTTATTTCCATCAATACTAATGTTAATTGAACAGTGTTCTTTATTTTTCTTAATATAATTTTGAACCTTTGGTGTATCATATAAAATTCCATTAGTAGAAAAATGAAGCATATAATTATTAAACCAAGGATGCTCTAAACTATACATTTGAATTTTTATATAATCTGTTATTTGATCTATTAATTCAATTTCAAGAAACGGTTCTCCCCCCGTAAAACCCCATACAATAGCCTCATTATTAAAATTCTCCCTATCAGCAAGTATATAGTCAACTGCTTGTTTCGCAACATCAAAACTCATTTTATTAATATTATTTTTCCCGGTCATATAACAGTATTTGCATGATAAATTACAATCTTCGGTAACACAAAAAGTAATTTCTTTAGCAATTCCCGCTTTCCAAGGCTTTGGTAGTTGACCCATTGAAATCATATAATATTTCCTCCTTTGTTTTTTCAGAACTTCCATTCTTTATTAATAATTCTGCTTCCAATTTGAACATTTTATTATAAAGACTATTATGTTGAATTAGGAATTCGTGTTTGCCACTATCACAAATTACACCTTGATCTAGTACAAATATTTCATCAGCTTCAATAATAGCTGATAATTTATGAGCTACAATTATTACAGTATGGTTCTTTGAAATTTTTTTTATTGCCGTATTTATATAAGACTGTAAATTGTTATCGAGTGAAGAAGTTGCTTCGTCAAATAGTATTATTTTGGATTTTTTTAGAATAGCTCTAGCTATAGCAATTCGTTGTTTTTGACCAATCGACAGCAATACTCCGTTTTCACCAATATATGTTTCATATTTTTGGGGCAAAGTCATAATAAAATCATGTATACAAGCTAACTTACATGATTCCAGCATTTCATCTTCTGTTGCATTTGGATTTACCTCCATTAAATTATCTTTTATTGACTTATTAAATAACATTGGATTTTGCCTTACTATAGAAATATTTTTTCTTAATTTATTCTCTGTTAAGTCCTTTATATTGATATCATCTATATAGATGGCCCCTGATAATGGATCATAAAATCTTAGAAGCAAATTTAGTATAGTAGACTTCCCACTACCACTATTGCCCACTATAGCTATTGTTTTATTGCAGGGTATCTCAAAAGTGATCCCCCTAAGAACTGGCAAGCTTGACATATATTCAAATTTTACTTCTTCAAATTTTATTTTTCCGACAACTTGTTCAATTTCGTTATCTCCAAACTCTTCCTCTTGATATATTGAATTATCAATTAACTCAAATATTCTTCTTGATGAAGAGAAGACTTGTTGCAAACTTGAATTTACCTTTGTTAAATTTAATAATGAATTATTAAATATACTGGAGTACGAGAAAAACGCTACAAAATACTCAATACTTAGTGTCTCCTTGCAAACAAAGTATCCACCAATCAATATCAATAATAATTGGGATAGATAATTGAATGCTTGTGTCGCTGTTTGTGCAGTATTGCTTAAAATATTTAATTCTATATTATTATTTCTTATTTCCAAAGATAGCGAAGAGAATATTCTAAAATCGATATTCTTTAATCCAATTGCTTTAATATCTCTTATTCCGCAGATTGATTCATTTAATTTACTAAGATAGTCATCCGTGAGACTTAGAATTTTATTGTTCTTTTCTCTTAACAATATACTGTATTTTTTAAAGATTAAATATGAGAATGGAAAACCTAAAATAACAATTGATGCCAGTACATAGGTGTTCGGTTAACCAGAATTAGGTAACTCATAGATAATAATAAAGAAGGGAAAACCCTCAAGTCGACAGAATCAGGGAATATTCAAGTATAAATAATTTCCAGGAGGTCGCCCTGATGACTG
>NZ_QFGB01000087.1:0-12944 GCF_004369245.1 Pelotomaculum sp. FP
GGCTTCTTTAACAAGCTGCTCTTTGAAATCCTGAGGATATCTTTTACGTTTCATCCATACCCCTCCGTTAATATTAGTTTATATTAATAAGGGGGTATGGCTCAAACTCAATTAAGGGGCTTAATAGCTACGGTAATGAAGTCGCTATGAGTAAAGATGAATACCGGGCATCTGTTTGGGCAACAGATTACCTCATACCTGACGTTAATTTGATTAAGACAGTATTGGACGGTTACAACACAGTTACTCACTTAGCAGAACAATTGTTTGTTACCGAGTGGTTTATGTCCAAAAAAATATACATCTTGAAAATGCGCTTTAGAAAGCTTGGGGTAAAACTAAAGTTCCGTGATTTTCTAAAGCCAGAAGTTTACAAGAAATATTTCAAGGCTGACGGTAATATTAGATTCTTAGATGGCAAATAAAATGAAAATAAAAAGTAACCGTACTATGTATCAAAAACTTTTAGATAAATGGATGCACGGAAATAGACTAATTTGAGGTGCATAATGCAATTTAGCTTTCGTAATACCAATAAAGAAAAAAAAGAAAAAACGTGCTATGCCGTAGCTCTGGCGCGGGTATCAACAGAAGACCAGTTCATAAAAGGTAATTCGGTACCTGAACAAGACAATCGCATTGATAGGTGGGCACAAAAAAATAATGTTATTATCGTGGATAGGGAAAGTATCCACCACTCTGCCTACCGTGGCCTGGATGAGGATTCCAGGGTCCTTCGTTTGCTGGAAAAGGCAAAATCCGATCAGCGCATAAGTCTTTTTTTGGTAGATGAAAAAAGCAGATTTGCCCGGCGTAAAGTGCTGCGTGTTACATGGGCAAATGATCTCCGGAAACATGGTGTTGAGGTAATTGGTGTCAGTGAACCTGAGTATGACCGTAAATCCATCATGGGTGTATGGTGGGAAGGCATGAGCGAAACTAAAGATGAAGCTCGTTCTGTTGAAACAGCCTATTGGACCATGCGAGGCATGTTGCGCAACTTCCAGGAGCGCGATCCGGAAACCGGCTATTGCTACCGTAATGGTGGACCTCCCGCCTACGGTTATAAAAACATTCGTGTAATCAGAGGTAAAGACGCTCGCGGTAAAGACATTATAAAATTATTATGGGACGTGGTGGAAGAACAGGCATTGATCGTACGGTATGTAGTTTTAACCTGTTGGCATAAGAGGAATATGACCCTTAAAACCATAATAAACCACCTTCAGTCAACAGAACCAAAGTGGGACGGTCGGCGCGATCTGATACTTAATGCAAGGGGGAAACCATGGAGTCTATCATCAATTAGGGAAATGTGCGTAAAAGCCTTGGAAGGTTATTATAATGGCATAGGGTATTTTAACCGTACCGGCAAGGACCTGGTAGGTACCGGACAGAAATGGAAGAACCAAGAGGAATGGCTTCGCATAGAAAATGCGCACCCGAAAATTATTTCAGATGAGGAGTTTGCAGAACTGGTAAAGGTGAAGGGGCCACTTATGGAAAAAAGAAAAAAGCCCGGTTTCAGAGCACCCCGGGCAGAAAATAGTCGTTATCTTTTTACAGGCAAAAATCTTATTGGAGAAAATATGTTTGTATGTCTCCGCTGTGGTGGACCTATGAAAGGATCGCCATCCGGAGGCTATCTATATTACATTTGCTCCAATAGGGACAACCAGGCTAGTTGTGACAACAATGCCCACCTGGCCCAGGATGAAATTGAAAAAGTTGTGATCGAATATATCAAAGGTTTTTTTACCCCGGCCATGCTTGAAAAAATAGTCGAGGAAGCAGAAAAAATATTAAAAGATGATAGCAGTGATCAACTGGAAGCTGAAAGACGTTTACAAAAACTAATTGATGAAAAACAAAATTCTATAAACAATATTCTAGAGGCAATTAAGCATGCACAGGACAGCAACGTTATGCCAACCCTTATAAAAGAGATGGATAAATTGCAACAAGAAAAATCTTCTTTACTCCGGGATCTAGAAGAAATTAAAGTAGATAAGCCAGAATCCATAATAATTGACAAGGCTATGGTATTGAAAAAAATTAATTCCCTGGATTCTGTTTTACGAAGCAAAAACATTGATAACTATGAAAAGAAAATGGCAGTTAAAGGCTTTGTGAAGCAATTGCAATACGATCCGGTTCAGAATATGCTACATATATACTTCTGGCCTTCACCCGTCGATCAATCAAGCCATCTTGTAATAGAAGCGTTAAAAAAGGCTGAAGCCGGGGAAAAATTATCCCCGGCTATACGTGGAGGCGACACCCGGATTTGAACCGGGGAATGGAGGATTTGCAGTCCTCTGCCTTACCACTTGGCTATGTCGCCGATCAAATGGAGCGGAAGACGAGATTCGAACTCGCGACCCTCGCCTTGGCAAGGCGATGCTCTACCACTGAGCTACTTCCGCATGGAGTATATTTTATCAAATTTTGCGATTACTGTCAAGTTGGTGCCACGGGCCGGAATCGAACCAGCGACACGCGGATTTTCAGTCCGCTGCTCTACCAACTGAGCTACCGTGGCTTGAAAAGTGGCGGAGCTGACGGGAGTCGAACCCGCGATCTCCTGCGTGACAGGCAGGCATGTTAGGCCACTACACCACAGCTCCGTGCTTGCCCCATTTCCGTTGGCCTAGGGGGTCATTACTGACATTGACTAGTATACCTAATCCGGCTTCCGAAGTCAAATGGTTTTTTATTAAAAACAGTATTTTTCTGCGCAACCACTGGACTTCCTCGGCCTGCTCCCTATTATCTGGGTCTTGATATAGTTTATTCAAGCTTCTACTCCAACATTCTAAAGCGAGAATCGACCACCACATATAACTTCCCTTAGGCCATGAAAAATCAGGCGCACCTGTCGAGACCTCTTTCCGGTACCTGGCCGGAAACGGTTGTTAAATCCACAGGTGCGCCTACTATGACTAATTTCTACTTCAGCAGCTCCTGCACAAAGGGCGGCAGCACAAAGCATGCCTGGTGGATGGCCGGACTGTAGTACCTGGTCTTCAACTCGGGTATCTTCTTCCGATCCACCCCCAGCGGGTCATACTTCTTGGAGCCCATAGTAAAACTCCACAGTCCGCCGGGATATGTAGGCACGTTCGCCAGGAAAAGACGCGTTATTGGAAATATCCCCGCTATGTCACGATACAGCCTTGGGATAAGGTCACGGTTTATGAAAGGTGATTCCGTCTGGGCGACAAAAATCCCGTCGTCTTTCAGCGCTGCCGCAAGATCTTCGTAAAATCCGGCGCTGAACAGCCCCTCGGCCGGGCCAATCGGGTCAGGCGAATCTACCACAATAACATCGTAGGTTTGTTTGTTTTCCCTGACGTGTTTAATACCATCGTCAATAATAATTTCGACCTTGGGGTTGTCCAAGGCGCAGCTGATTTCGGGCAAGTACTTTTTCGCAACCTCAATGACCGCTCCGTCAATCTCGCAGTGCACAACTTTTTCAATGGACGTGTGTTTAACAATTTCACGTACGGCTCCGCCGTCCCCGCCTCCTATAACCAGCACTCTTTTCGGTGAAGGGTGGGTATTGAGCGCAACGTGGGTAATCATTTCATGGTATACAAATTCATCACCCACCGTGGTCTGGATAATATTATCCAGCACCAGCATCCGTCCATACTGAAGCGTATCAACTACCGCCATATCCTGAAAAGGGGTCTTCTCGCGGTGCAGGACCTTAGAGACCCGGCACGACAGGGCCAAATTGTCCGTTTGCTGCTCCTTAACCCATAAAGCCAACTTTGATTCCATTATCTGCTCCTCCATCATTCATATTTATTAATACCAGAGGGGTACCGCAGCCAGGGCACAACCTATGGTTTCTACCTGGTGTTCCGTTGATGCCATCTTGATGCCTGCCAGTTCCATACCCCTTGTTGCAAAGGCTTCCTCAAGCATACTCTTAATGGCCTTTTCAGCCTGGTCTTTACCACATCTACCCGAGAACTCCATAATAACCCCGAAGGTATCCTTGGAAAAACCAACTCCTACAGCAGCGGAAATCATTTCTCCCGGAACATCGCTGATAATATAGCCGTAGGCAGTAGGCACGAGAGAACCAGGCGGTATTTCCATTTGTGGACAATACTCTACTCCCGGAGGTAAAATACTGGATACCCTCATCAGGTTCAGGTTGCCGATTTTTGCTTCCATAAGGGCATTATCGAAGGCATTCAAATGATTCTTCCCTTCGGCGCTACCTGCTGTGATAAAGAACTTTTTAGGTGTCGGCAGCATTTTCTTGCCTCCTTGTAATGTTTGTTGCTAAATTCTTCGCAAACATACAATATTATATCAGAAGTAAAAAAAAAATAAACCGTAATTTTGCACTATCTGGAAAAGCCACACGCTACAAAGATGATGAATATGACCCTAACCCCTGTGGCAAGATAAAAGGGTTCAAAGCTTATAACAAGGGGGTATATCATTGCTTAAAACTGTAATCGGTACTTTTGATTCCAGGGATCAAGCCGAAAAAGCAGTCTCAGCTCTCCGCAACAACGGTTTTTACGATGAAATATCGGTAGTCGCATCTGACCGGACCAGGGCAGGCGGCCCCCAGGATGTAACTGGCGGGAGTGTCGCTTCCGGGGTTAGTACAGGAGGTGTGCTGGGCGGTCTGGCGGGTCTGGCCATGGGGGCCGGCGCGCTGGCCATCCCCGGCATAGGCCCTATTGTAGCTGCCGGGCCGATTGCCGGTATTCTCTCAGGGGCCGCCACCGGTGGAATTGCCGGCGGCCTGATCGACTGGGGAGTGCCGGCAGAACGAAGCAGGTTTTATGAAGGGAAAGTCAAGGAGGGTAAAATACTGGCCTCCGTGCGGAGCGATGAAGGCAAGGTCAATAAAGCTGCCGGTTTCCTTCGCGACAATGGGGCCAAGGATGTAGAGGTCCATTAGCCGCCACCGGGACCTGGTTTTTAAACTGCAAAGGGAAACAGCAAAGGACTTCCTGCTATAGGAGTCCTTTGCTCCTCTTTCTATGCCTTTTTCTTTTCTTCTTTCAGCCGGTAGTAAATATCCCTGTACACAATAGCGTCTTCTGCTTGCCGCCCTGCCGATTCACAAATGATCGTCGGAGTTAAACCCCACTCTACCAGTATTTCAGCAAGCGGCGCAAAGTCAGGTCCCAAATTTGTATCAAGGGTTGTACCGTGCTTCTTTTCTCCAGCTCCGGTAAACTCAACAGGACTGAAATGGATATGCAGGTTCTGTATATATGCCCGGCCCAGCCGTTCCTGGATGAGCTCCAGGATAGCGGCAAAAGCCGGCCTATCCACCAAAGCGCCGCCGCTTAGCGCGTTAAGATGCCCAAAATCCACTGCAGGTACCAGTCTTGGTCCAAGTTCACACAGTTCCAGTATTTCCTCCAAAGAGCCGAGCTGGTTTCTCTTGCCCATAGTCTCCGGCGCCAGTTGAACAGTGCCGGTACCTTCCGCTTCCGCCTCGTTCAATATTTCTTTCAGGAAGCTTTTGGCTCCCGCCAGGATCTCCTTACGGTCACCACCGCTGCCTGAACCGGGGTGGAACACTACCACTTTCGCACCCATCAAGCTTGCTGCCTTCAGTGCATTCAGCAGGTGCGCCTTCGTCTTTCTCTTCATTTCCTCATCCCTGGCGGCCAGATTTATGTAATAAGGCGCATGCATGCTCAACCTGATCCCCTGTTGGGAAGCCAGTTGACCCAATTTGACTGCCATTTCCCCACCGATTTTGACACCCCTGGTACTCTGGTACTCGTAGGCGTTTAACCCGAGTTTGGCCAGCCACTCCGACATGTCCAGGGAAGACTTGTGTCCTTGCGCATAGAAACTCTCGGATGCCCCTGCCGGGCCAAAGTATATCGTCATTTCTCTCATTCGCCTCAATCTTACATGATTATACAACCCCACAAAAGGAGGTATTTAACATTATATCCAGTATTTTATAATTAATTAACTGGGGGTGGGGATATAATGCTCTTGAGATTAAAAATTCTATCTATTATTTTGCTCTTACTGTTGCCGGTCTATCTTGTTTTTAATTCCAGCGCTGTACAGGTTACTGGTCGCCTGCTGGGATGGCCGAGCGGCACAATTGTCTATGCCAGAGAACAGGACTCCACGACCCTTGATCCGGCATTAGCCCAGGAGGAGGAATCGTATAAGGTAATCTCCAACATTTTTGAGGGGCTGGTCCGTTTTAAACCAGGCACAAATGAAATTGAGCCCAGCCTTGCCGAAACCTGGCGGGTGTCTTCCGACGGGCTGGTTTGGACCTTTTACCTCAGGAGAAATGTTAAGTTTCACGACGACACTCCCTTCAATTCAGAAGCGGTAAGGTTTAGCATAGAAAGGCAGCTGTCGCCCCAATCCCCGGAAAGGGCAACCTACGCTTCCTTTATTTTCGGCATGGTAGACAAGGTCCAGTGTCCCGACCCCTATACGGTCAAATTTCTACTAAAATACCCATACGCCCCGTTCTTAAACAACCTGGCCATGCCTAACGCCGCACCCATCGTCAGTCCCTCCGCGGCCTCAACGCTGGGTGAGAAATTCGGCGAGTACCCGGTGGGGACAGGGCCTTTCTGCTTTCACAGTTGGCAAAAAAATAAAAACATAGTATTAAGAGCCAATAAGGACTATTGGGGCAACTCTCCTGAATACGGCAGCCTGGTTTTCAAGGTCATCAACAACAGCAGGCTCAGGGCATTGGCTCTTAAGGTGGCGCTGGTCGATATCATAGACGGAATTACCCCGGCTGACGCCCGCTTTCTGCAGGAAAAAAACTGCCCGGTTTATCAAACTCCCGGCCTGGACCTGGGCTACCTCGGCTTCTTTACTCACAAAAAACCCTTTGATAACTTGGCAGTGCGCAGGGCCTTCAGCATGGCCATCGACCGCAGCCATATCAACTCTGTTATATTTAAGGGAGCATGTGTTGAGGCCAACGGCCCGCTGCCGCCTGGTGTCCTGGGATACGATCCCGGAACCCGGGCCATCCCCTATGACCCGTCCGGCGCCAAGGAACTGCTGGCACAAAGCGGCTACTCCAGTGGGATGAAGTTCACTCTTATTACCTATACCAATACCAGACCCTACAACCCGGCCGGTGGAGAGAAACTGGCCGCAGCCATAAAAGCCGACCTCGCCACAATTGGGATTGAGACAGAAATAAAAGCCTACCCCTGGCAGCAGTATAAGGAAGCGCTGCTAAAATCAGAAGGTGACGCATATCTTTACGGCTGGATTAGCGACAATGGCGACCCGGACAACTTCCTGTATACCCTGCTTTCTTCTTCCCAGATCGAAAGCGGACTGAATACGTCCCGCTACAAAAATAGCGAAGCGGACCAGCTCTTCATCAGAGCGCAGCAGGAACCCGACCCTGGTTTACGGGAACAGCTATACAAGAAGGCTGAAAAGATTATTGTTGAAGAGGCGCCCTGGTTTTTTTTAAACCATAGCCTCAAATTTGCAGCCACTTCCCCCGGTTTGGAAGGTTTTACACTCAACTCAAACGGTACAACCCAGCTCAGCCGGTTAAAGAAAAACAGATAATCATCTTTTCTATGATCCTTCTAGCTCTATCCAGCAAATCCTCTCGCATAGACTTTGACCTCTGGGGAAAGCTAAAAAAAAACTAATGAGGTGATTTTAATTGGGCGAGCCATTAATTGAGTGCGAGGTGGATACTTGTACCCACTGGATGAGCGGAAACCTCTGCAGCGCAGCCAATATTGATATCCTCCATGAAGAAGAAGGCCGCATGACGCAGAGCGATGCCCACACTGAGTGCAAAAGCTTTGCCAGGAAAAAAGGCCTGGCCAATCTGCTCGGCTCTATGGACAACGTCAACTGGGGCGGAGTCGTATCTTCCCTGTTCACGCCGGGTCAACAAATCAACCCCTCGGTTTCCTGCATCGTTAATTCATGTCATTTCTGGGCTGACGGAAATTTATGTGAAGCCGACAGGATTAAAGTTACAGGCCGTGGAGCAAATGAATGCCAGGATACCAACTGTGCCACTTTTGAAAACAAAGCATAAATCAGCAATTACCATTATCCTCCACTAATAACCTGATGGGCAATGAAGAATAATATTTGGTAATAGGCGATAAGCCTTAATCCCATCAAGGAGGAAACAATATGGACCAATTATTTCAGCTTCACAAGCAGATCCAGGATTTAAGACAAGAAGTAAGCACCATCAACCAGGTCGCCAACCAACTGCAGAGAGCAGAGGCCAACAATGCCGCACAACTGCAGCGCCTGCAGCAGAATGAGGTTATCTCAACCCAACAGCTGCAAAACATTCAGCAGATGTGCAACCGCATCAACCAGGAAGTCAACGTTATCAGCAATGTTGCGCAGCAGGTGAGCTCTCAGATGGTCAACAGGCCTTTTACAAGCGGCCAGTATGGCGCAAACATCGGCAGCCAGTTTGCTACGGGACAGTTCGGCAACATGGGCACAATAGGAACAATGGCAACTGCTGGTCTCTACAACCCGAACCAGTTTAGTTCTTACGGAAGCACCCAGGTTGCCCCTACTGACCTCAGCTCGCTCGCCAACTATTGGGGGCAAGGCTTAAATCCTCAGGATATTTCCATTTCCAGCCAGTATCTCAGCAATCAAAACAAGCAGTTTATGCCCCAAAGCTACGGCGCCGCAACTTATGCAACCGGGATCACCCAGAACATTCCTTACCAGTATGGTACGACCGGTATTACCGGCAGCCAGTATATCCCTAGCTACAGCACAAGCCTGTCAACGCCCAACCAATTTGGTACAAGCCTGTCAGCACCAAACCAATTTGGCACAAGCCTGTCAGCACCAAACCAATTTGGCACAAGCCTGTCAGCACCAAACCAATTTGGTACAAGCCTGTCAACACCAAACCAATTTGGTACAAGCCTGTCAACACCAAACCAATTTGGTACAAGCCTGTCAACACCAAACCAATTTGGCACAAGCCTGTCAGCACCAAACCAGTTTGGTACGGGAATGGTTGGAACTCAATCCGCCAATATGCTGGGAACCCAGTACATCGGCAGCAGTTTCTAATTACCTCCCATTGAAGGGGCCACACGCGGCCCCTTTTGATTTATTGTTTAAAACCTGTTATAGCCCATAATAAGACAATTTAGCCCCCTTAACAAATTATTCCAATTTATCTATAATTAGCTATATAGTATTAGGGGGGATACACTTGGCAAAAATTTTACGTGAGGGGGCATCTTACACCCAGCGGGATATTGTTGATCTTCTCGGGGAGTTTTCAGCTTTCAAAGACAGAGTGACCAAGAAATTCAAAGACCTGGCCAAGGAACTGGAAGGCAAGCCCAATGAACATGAATTGTGGGTAAATGTTTATCTGATATCCTGCGACTATTCTGAAGAAATTGTTGGAAGGCGACTCAAGCAGCAGGAATCCCTGCAAAAGATATCCTGACAAGCAGGATAAATAATATGGCAACGGTTGGCAGGCATTGAAAGCCTGCTTTTTATTCTCCCTTTACTTCCACTTCCACGTCGAGAGTTTGTCCATCCCAGGTATCTGCGTAACCGTTTTCAGAATAATATTTGGAGACAAAACTACCTACCTTTTGGCAGGTGTAGTAATTAACTCCTCCGGCGATAAACATGCCGACTAACGGGATAATCCGCAAAAAGGATCGCTGCGAAGCCCTGATTCCCAATGCCACCAGGGCCTGCTCAACCAGTCTTTTAAAGGCATTGCTTGTTAGCTGGCTTATTGTAAAGTTGGTCAGACCACTGCCGGCAGCGCCGGCTCCGACCGATGAAACCAGGACCCACACCGCCTCCCGCGAGGTCCCGGATTCATCCAGGTCACGATCATATACCGCAGCCACTTCCAGAATTAATTCGGTAATAAAAAAAGCCATTGCGGTCATATCGAGAAGGGTTCCGCCAACAACGGCGACAAGCGTCCCGACCCCTGGAACAATTCCAGGGAGCGCCGTCGTCCCGCCGGCCAGAGCACACAACCTGCTCTTTTTCTTTATTAGCAACCCGCAAAGCTCCTCATAGCTGAGATTGGACCTTTTCTTCTTCAGCTTTTGAATGCGCTTTTTGATATCCTTTTTGTTGATGTGGTCAAACGGGTTGAATATTACCACCTAAAACAACATCTCCCCAGGACCTTTTCTTATACTATTCATGGTTCACGGGCAAAATCCTACTTGTCTTCGGCGTTAAGACTGTTTTTCTTGCCGTCTTGTTCCCTTAACTACAACCTTGCATCTACGAGACTGATATGATAAGATATTAGATGTCTCGAAAATTAAAAAACATGGGCCTATAGCTCAGTTGGGAGAGCGCTTGGTTCGCATTCAAGAGGTCAGGGGTTCGAATCCCCTTAGGTCCACCACATTCCCAAGTTTACTAAGCCGGTAGTACACCAATTACTACACCAATAGAATTGTCAAACAATTTAACCAGCTGATACCAACAATGAAAAACCTGTAGAGTATTCTCTACAGGTTTACAATCTCCTTATGACAGTCTTCATCATTTAGATTAAGTAATTCTTCTAGTTCAAGGTCGTTTTCGGCGATAATCTGCTGCAGACTCTTTGATGATTGTTCCACGCCCCCCGCCTTAATACGTAGCTTGTTCCATTTATCTGTCAAATAAGACCGCCTCCTGAAAACCGCGTCTTTTTGAAGACTAAAGGGCTTCTATTTTTCTAAAAAAATATGCGGTTTTTAAAAAAAGACCCTCTATTACTATAATCGTACCCGCTTTTTAGAACTTTAATTATCAAACAAAGTTATTTTTATTCCGGCATTCTGTACCCTCCAATACTAAACAAATTCGAGGGTCTATTTTTTTGTCTTTAACTTTTCAACGTATTTTAATACATCCTTTTTTAATACTCGCCAGCTGCGGCCTATCTTACTAGCCGGTATCTCACCACTGGCTACCTTTCGATACACAGTATAATAATTCATTTGGAGTAATTCAGCTACTTGTTCAATTGTCAGGATTTCTCTGTCATCCATGGCTTTGCTCCTCCAATTTTAACATTTCGAAGCATTATAATTCAAGTCAAAATCGGCAAAAACTCGCTAACTTATTTGCTTTTATTTGTTTTGGTTTGCCTTTATTTGCTTTAATTTGCTTCTAATTGCATTTTTAATCAGAAAACTGCTAATATCTTCAGTTTTCTTTCAATTTCTTTATTATACTAAAATTTACTAAAATTAAAAAGGAGAGAAAAAGCCATGTATATATTTTATGAATGTATTAATAATTTTGCCTGGAGAGTATACCCCAGGCTTTTACTACTAACACATAATTACACCCCCTCCCTGCAGCAGTATACCCTTCTACTTTCCTCTTGCTCCAGTCTTATTCCGTAACGTTCAAACTCCTGCTCTCTTTCTTTGAGCAGGCGAAGGCGATCAAGCCGGACCGCCTGTCCATGGCGGATCTGACCCGCAACACGATCGTTGATTTCTTGGACAGGCTTGAATCCGCACGGGATTGTGGGGTGACGACCCGAAACCAACGGCTGGTGGCCATCCATTCGTTTGTCAGGTTTGTGCAAAAGCAGTCGCCCGAGAATCTATTTGAGTTTCAGAAGATCCTGAACATCCCGGACAAGAAGTGCGCGAAGACAGTCGTGCCGTTCCTGACTGGTGAAGAAATGAGAATACTGCTGTCGATGCCTGACCCTTCAACCCAAAAGGGGATGCGGAATATGGTGTTAATGGCTGTATTGTACGACAGCGCCGCGAGGGTTCAGGAAATCATAGACTTGAAGGTTAAGGATTTGCGCTTGGACAAGCCTTCCGTGATCACTTTGCATGGCAAAGGGCAAAAGACTCGCCATGTTCCAATCACGGAGAAAACGAAAAACCTTTTGGAATCGTATTTACGCTGCAGTCCAGGCAACAACGGGGTCAGCAACGGCGAGCAGTATGTGTTTGTGAACCAGAGGAAGCAGCAACTAACACGCTGGGGCATATCTTACATCATCGACAAATATGTCGATTTGGCAAGCCAGCACGAAGGGTTCGAGGTGCGCTTTCCTGTTACGCCGCACGTGTTTCGGCACAGCAAAAGTGTCCACCTGCTGCAATCTGGCGTTAACCTGATCTACATCAAGCATTTTCTTGGGCATAACGATTGCAGCACAACCCAGATTTATGCCAAAGCAGACACCGAGACGCGGCGGAAAGCGCTGGAGGCAGCATATATTGACATCCTGCCGACAAGTGAACTGCCGGATTGGTCCGATGACAAAAATCTAATGGAGTATCTTAGCTCACTTAGCAGGTAATGATCAAATGGTGAGTGAATCGATGGGTAAGCCGGCGGTTTAGCTGGCTTGCAGTCGCCACTCACCATTTTATATCTCTCACCATAATGTCTCATGTCGTGGAAGCTAACTCTTGGTAAACCAGCCTTCTTTAATAAGCCTTCAAACTGCCTCGTGAAATTTCTTGGGTCAATAGGCCTGCCATCACTGGAGCAAAACACTAAATCATTTTTATGGTAAGTTTGACCAAAGAATAGCTTGTCCTCTGCTTGTTTTGCTTTATATGACTTAAGCTCACTTACAACCTCAACTGGTATTGGAACGGTTCTCCTTGATTTTTGACAGAAGTCAAATATGTGTATATACTTATATTTAATAATTACGAATAATGAGGTTAGCGTGAAAACATTCACAGCAAGGGTTGAAGGCCCCTGAGGTTAAAAAAGAGTATAGCAAACAAGCCCTAACAGAAGCAGAGCGTAGAATGGGTTAAGCGGGCAGCGTGATATGCTGGGGGCTTATAACGCCTTGGGTAATCAAAAGTTTGGCAGCCTGCCTCAAAGCTTTCTCCTTTTGCTTATTGCGAAGCTCTATCGGTATATCGACCTGAAAAAGGTCGCAGGGATTAAACACTTCGCCG
>NZ_QFGB01000088.1:0-12407 GCF_004369245.1 Pelotomaculum sp. FP
GAATATGACACCATCTCCGATAAAGCGCTGGCTGTTGGCGGAGGGGTTTTGGAGGCGGTATATCATTTCCTTAACAGCAACCAGTGAACACATTGAATTACGCAAAGGAACATGATTTGTAATGAAGATCAGCAAGGCCTTGGGCTTGAAAGAAAAAGGAGTAATATCCCTGGTTGGTGGTGGCGGAAAAACCTCCTTAATGTATCGTCTGGCTGAAGAAATACCCTTACAATACAAGGTTGTCGTAACAACTACAACAAAAATATTTTTGCCCCCGCCCGATAAATTTCCGTTGGTCCTGTTGGAAAAAGACGAGCCGCCGGAAAAAGAGCTGTACGAGTTCCTTTTGAAAGGCTTGAGGCCGGTAGTAGGTTCCGGCCTGCTGGAAAATAACAAGATGAACGGAATATCCCGCGAGCAAGTAAACTTGCTGCAAAATTACGCAGACTTTACTTTAATTGAGTCCGATGGCTCCAAAGGCCGTTCCCTGAAAGGACATTTAGATTTTGAACCGGTTATTGCCGGGGCAACAACAGTGCTTTTGGTTGTGATAGGCGCAGACATTTTTGGCAAAACCCTGGACAGCAAATATGTACACCGCCCTGAATTAGTCTCAAGACTGACCGGTCGTAAGATGGGATCCATAATTGACGCTGAGATGATCGCTGAATTAATTACTCATCCGGAAGGAATTTTGCGCGATAGTCCTTCAAATGCGATGGTTGTGCCGTTTATCAACAAAGTAGATCGCATGGAAAATCAAGGGGAGGGGCGCAGGTTGGGCAGGTTGCTACTGGGTGAAAAAATCAGTAAGGTAATACTGGGGTCGGCAATTGGGATAAACCCTGTGTTGGCTATCATGGAATAGCATCCAATATTAAAAAGAGTGGTACTGATATTATGATTTCAGCAGTTATTTTAGCTGCAGGAATGTCTTCGAGAATGGGGTTTCCTAAACAATTGCTCGAATTGGGAAACAGGCCCTTGATTCGAATTGTAACAGAAAATGTATTAGCCTCGGCAGTTGATGAGGTAACGGTTGTGACAGGTTGCCGGGAAGATGAAGTAAGCGCCGCAATCAAGGACCTGCCGGTAAAAATTATTGTTAACCCACACTTCAGGCAGGGTCAAGGTTCTTCCCTGTCCTTGGGGGTTAAGGCAATCAACGTAAATACTACTGCATTTTTAGTTTTCATGTGTGACCAGCCACTTATTTCCCCTTCTATAATCAACACAGTTATCAGGGAGTTCAAAGAGAGACGCAGCATGGCGCTTCGTCCGCTCTACCAGGGTATGCCGGGCCATCCGGTGATTTTTAGCTATTCATTGACTTCTGAGTTAGAATCACTACAAGGGGATGAAGGCGCACGTGAAGTGCTGAAGAAACTTGGGAATAAGGTGGACTATCTTACGGTACAAGATGAAGCAGTAATTCTTGATGTGGATACCCCGGAAAGTTATGAGAAGTTGAAGCTAATGGTGTTTTCCTCAAAAAAGCAGATTGGGAGTGGCATTCTTTGAATTACACAGAGGAATATAAGCGAAAGCTGGTTACACCGGAAGAGGCAGTTAAGGTAGTCAAATCAGGGGACTGGGTTGATTACGGTTCATTTACAGGCTCAGTTGTTGTACTGGACAAAGCTTTGGCGACCCGAAGAGATGAACTGTGGGATGTGAAGATCCGCAGCTGTACCCGTTTTACTGGGATCCCGGAAGCGGCAATAGTTGATCCCACCAGGGAGCATTTTATATATAATGGCTGGCAGCTCAGCGGTTACGAGCGTAAACTGAGCGATCAGGGGCTCTGTTCGTATATTCCCATTGTCTATTATGAAGTGCCCGAGTATTACCGGAATTATATTGACGTTGACGTTGCATTTATTCCAGTAACCCCTATGGATAAGCACGGCTTCTTTAACTTTGGCCCCCAGGTCTCTCACACCATGGCCATATGCGAAAAAGCCAAAAAGATCGTCCTCGAAGTAAACCCCAACATACCGCGTTGCTTTGGACAGGAGGAAGCTATTCATATCTCGAAAGTGGACTATATCGTGGAAGCCGATTATCCAATAGCTGAGATACCTGCTGCCAAGCCCAATGACATTGATAAAAAGGTTGCGTCAATAATTATGGAGCAACTGGAGGATGGTTGTTGCCTGCAACTGGGTATTGGGGGTATGCCCAATGCTGTCGGAGAAATGATCGCGAATTCAGATTTAAAGGATCTGGGCATTCACACCGAGATGTTTGTGGACTCAATGGTGGATATGGTAGAAAAAGGACGGGTGACGGGAGCAAGGAAAAACATAGACAGGTATAAGATGGTTGCGACATTTGCGGGTGGCACTAAAAAGACTTACGATTTTATTGACGAGAACCCAATGTGCGCTTTTTTACCCGTAAACTATACCAACAACCCCAATGTAATCGGTCAGTTGGATAATTTTGTGTCAATCAACAATTGTATTGATGTGGACCTCTTCGGTCAGATAAATTCGGAGTCTTCCGGTATCCGGCAGATCAGTGGTACGGGTGGTTCTATTTGTTTCGCCCTGGGCGCTTTCCAGTCAAGAGGTGGAAAGGGCTTTATATGCATGACTTCAACCTTCAGTAAAGGCGATAAAATATTCTCACGGATCCGGCCCACACTCGAACCCGGTTCAGCCGTGACCATTCATCGCGGTATGGCGCCTAGCATAGTAACTGAGTATGGGATTGCTAATTTAAAAGGCAAAGCTTTATGGCAAAGAGCGGAAGCTCTGATATCTATCGCTCATCCTGATTTCCGCGAAGAACTGATTAAAAGGGCCCAAGAAATGGGCATCTGGCGTAAAAGCAACAAGCGATAGGCAGGAAAGTAAAAGCAACCTGAATATTCTTAATATTAAGTGCGGAGGAAATAAAATCAGATTGTTTCTATCTAAAACTTAGATAAATTTCAATAAAATAGCAAAATCATTTTTTCACAAATTATTTTATAAAAAAATGTTTATTTCTTCTACTTATCACTATATAATATAACAAAGTAAGCTGGTTTTTGATGTGATACTATATATCATACTACTATAACTTATACTATTACACAGTAAACCAAGGATTTTATCCGTTGAACTACTATATGGCATAATAAATCTATTTATTTTTCAAATAATCTACTATATAATATAATATATCTAGTGATAAATTTAACATGCGACTATAGACTATAATAGGGTGGGTAAAAATGTTTATTATGCCATGGGACATCGAGGCCATTCTAAAAGATATTAAGGATGATAGACCTTCCCATACCTATGCTAAATAATTTTTATTTATAGCATAGGTATTGGAAGGTCTTTAATATCCGGGGGAGGGGCTAATATGGGAGAGCCTGATAAAATCACTATTGGTGGACTGGTTGACCGTACAGCGGCAAACTATCCCGACAACGACGCTCTTGTTTACCCAGACCGTGGCTTGAGGTATTCCTACAAAGAGTTTAGGGATACCTGTAACCAATTTGCTAAAGGACTGTCTGGGTTGGGGGTGAAAAGAGGCGACCATATTGCGATTTGGGGGACTAACGTACCCGAATGGGCTATCAGCCAGTTTGGAACCCCCAGGATTGGAGCGGTACTTGTAACAGTCAATACAAGCTACAAGTCTTTTGAGTTGGAGTATTTACTGAAACAGTCGGATGCGACAACTTTGATTATGATCGAAGGAACAAAAAGCTCTGATTTCAAAAGCATCTTATATGAAATCTGCCCCGAATTACAGCACTGTAACCCCGGAGAGTTGGTTTCTGAGAGACTTCCTCTTTTGAAAAATGTAATAATGATAGGAAACAATAAACATCCCGGCATGTTTACCTGGGATGAAGTTGTCAAAATGGGTGAAGCTGTTTCAGATGAAGAACTTGCTGCAAGCATGGCCGCGACTGACCCGGATGATGTAGCCATTATGATTTACACTTCCGGCACCACCGGGTTTCCCAAAGGCGTCATGTTGACTCACCACAACATTATTACAAACGCCATCGCCCATGTGGAATGTTTGAACCTGAGTTCGGTTGACAGGATGTGTATCGCGGTGCCTTTCGCACACTGTTTCGGCTGTGTGGGGAGCAACATATCCTGTATTGTAGCCGGTGCGGCAATGGTTGTGGTTGAAACGTTTGACCCTGTGCAAGTACTGAAAGCAGTTGAACAAGAGCGCTGCACCGTGCTAAACGGGGTCCCCACCATGTTCATTATGGAACTGGAATTGCTGGATAAGGAAAATTTCGATGTGTCTTCCCTTCGCACCGGTATTGTGGCCGGGGCTGCATGTAACATTGAAGTTATGAAAAGAATAGTGAAAGATATGAATATGAATGAGGTCATCGTCGCTTACGGGCAGACTGAAGCCTCACCCTGTATCACCAGCACCAGGATAAACGATCCTCTTGAATTGAGGGTTTCTACAGTAGGACGGGCTCTGCCTGGCGTGGAGGTAAAGATTTTTGACCCCGAAACAAAAAATGAGGTCCCCCCTGGCACTCAGGGCGAAATCTGTGTACGTGGCTACAATGTTATGAAGGGTTATTACAAAATGCCTGAAGCAACCGCTTCCGCCATTGACGGGGAAGGTTGGCTGCACACCGGCGACCTGGGTATTATGGATGAAAACGGCTACTGCAAGATCACCTGCCGTATCAAAGAAATCATTATCCGAGGCGGGGAAAATATTTATCCAAGAGAGATAGAAAAGTTTCTTTCTACTCACCCATTGGTGCGGGATGTTCAGGTTATAGGTGTCCCAAGCAGCAAATACGGTGAGGAAGTGATGGCCTTTATTCAGCTGAAGGAAGGCGCAACTCTTACGCAGGAAGAGGTCCGGGACTTCTGTAAAGGCAAAATCGCCCGCAATAAAATACCGAAATATATAGCCTTTGTTGATAGATACCCTGTTACCTCCAGCGGTAAAGTTCAAAAATTTAAACTGCAAGAGATGGCTATAGAAATGTTGGGCATAAAGGAAACTCCAAGACCAGTAACGACTTGTGTTTCTTAACATAGCCATTCTGCTCTGATGCGTACATTAAAATGTAGGTGCGAATTCATTCGCACAAATGCAACATTGGCCGCCACAAGTTCGGCGCTAGCGCGCCGTGTGCGATTGAAATCACACCTACATATTTTCATGATGCATGGCGCAGCGATAGCGGTGCGTGGAACTACTATGAAATAAATTAATATATGATATATTATTGCTACTCATGATGATAGTGCATATTTTGGCATGTAATACCATGTAATATAATAACTCATTGGTTATTTAACACTATTATGCAAGTAGCAGAGTTTTTAAGCTTACTACTATAGCCTATATTAAATGTACATATTTGTTATTTATATGGGAACAGAAAATTATTATTTTGGGAGGGGCGTTTGTGAGAGATTTGGGTAAAATCACAATAGGTGAACTGGTTGATCGTACATCGATTAACTATCCTGACAACGATGCTCTTGTCTACCCCGACCGCGGTTTGAGGTATTCTTACAAAGAGTTTCGCGAAGTCTGCAACCAATTTGCCAAGAGCCTGTTGAAGCTGGGAATAAAAAGAGGTGATAATATTGCCATTTGGGCTGCCAATGTGCCCGAGTGGGTGATTACCCAGTTTGGCAGCGCAAGGGTTGGGGCAGTGATGGCTACAGTAAGCACCAGCTATAAATTATTGGAACTGGAGTATCAGCTGAAGCAGTCAGATGCAACAACCTTGATTATGATGGAAGGCACCAAAAGCTCTGATTTTAGAAGCTTAATTAATGAGCTTTGCCCGGAATTAAAAGAGTGTAAACCGGGAGAACTGGTATCAAAAAGACTGCCCCTATTAAAAAATGTGGTTATGATAGGAAGCAATAAATATCCTGGCATGTTCACCTGGGATGAATTTATCAAAGTGGGTGAAAATGTTTCAGACGAAGCGCTGGCGGCCAGGAGCGCAGAACTGGATCCGGACGATCCAGTCGTTATGATCTACACTTCCGGTACCACCGGATTTCCCAAAGGGGTAATGCTGACCCACCACAACGTTATTGCGAACGCATACGCACAAGCGATATGTATGAACCTGGGCCCGTCTGACCGGATGTGTATAGCGGTGCCTTTCTTCCACGTCTTTGGAACCACGGCCAGTACCGGGTGTTGTGTCGTTGCAGGAGCAGCGATGGTGCCTGTTGAATTATTTAGCCCGGCACAAGTGCTTAAAACCGTTGAAAAAGAGCGCTGTACGGTGCTGCACGGGGTGCCGACCATGTTTATTCTGGAATTGGAGCAAATGGAAAAGGAAAATTATGATGTGTCTTCCCTGCGGACCGGTATTGTGGCTGGCGCTGCATGTCCCGCTGATGTCATGAAAAAAATAATTGAAGTACTGAATATGAAAGAGGTCTTAGTTGCTTACGGGCAGTCTGAATCATCACCTTGTATTACCATCACCAGGGCAGACGATCCCCTGGAGCTAAAATGTTCCACGGTGGGAAAAGCGTTACCCGGTGTTGAAGTGAAAATCGTTGATCCCGAAACAGGAAAAGAAGTGCCGAAGGGAGCGCAGGGCGAAATCTGTGCCCGTGGCTATAACATTATGAAGGGCTACTACAAGATGCCTGAAGCCACAGCAAATACCATTGATGCGGAAGGCTGGCTGCATACCGGGGATCTGGGTACTATGGATGAAAACGGGTATTGCAAGATTACCTGCCGGTTAAAAGAAATGATTATCCGCGGCGGCGAAAATATATATCCAAAAGAAGTGGAGGAATTCCTGCGAATTCACCCTTTGATTAAGGATGTTCAAATCATTGGTGTTCCAAGTGAAAAATACGGCGAGGAAGTGATGGCTTTTATTCGTGTGAAGGATGGGCATGTCCTTACCCCTGAATCTGTCCAGAACTTCTGTAAAGGCCAAATCGCCGGTTGGAAAATTCCAAGATATGTTGCTTTTGTTGAAGACTATCCTTATACTTCCAATGGAAAGGTTCAAAAATTTAAACTGCGCGAGATGGCTATAGAGATGCTGGATCCTAGAGAAGTGGTTAAGCCGGGGAGTATATGTAAGGTCTTAGTATGATTTATTACTTTGAAGGAACAAAATCCTCAACCTATAAGGTTGAGGATTTTGTTGGTTTTGAGACTATTTCCCCTTTTCGTCATTTTTCAAGGCTGTCCTGAACCGATGTCTTTATGCATGCTCTAGTTCAAATATACCTAATTTGTTAATTCCCACTATGTTCATAATTTTCTATGGTTTGGCGAAGGAAGTCAGGGATAGGCTGTGTCGCTTTTTTCTTTGGATTGTAGCTTACGTATAGTATCTCTGCTGTAAGTAATGCATCATCTTCTCCATCTCTAGTAATGGCAAATTCCATAACCATGCTTGTATTACCCATTTTTACTGTTCTGCACCAAATATTTAGCCAATCATACATTGTTGCTGATTTATGGTAATTCAGAGTAACCTTTTTAATTACATAATCAAATATTTCATCCTTTTCAAGCTCAGCTAAATCAAGTTGAAGACCTTCGCGAAAATACTCACCTACAGCAATGTCGAGGTAAGTAAGATAGTTTGAGTTAAATACGATCCTTTGGGCATCTACCTCAGAATAACGGACTCTCAATCTGGTTTTAAAACGATAACCTTCCACTATAATCCACCTGCCTATGCTAGTAATATTACAAATATTATACATTACTTTTCATTTGACTGCAATAATGGAGCGTTTGGCAACTTTATTCAGGTATTATCCTTGATAATTCCAATAAATGTTAACAGCAGCAATAATTAAATATGTAATACATATTATAATCCAAGAAAAGCACTTAATTTTATTCAATTAAATTAAGATAATATATTTCCAGTGTCTTCCTCTAAGGAACATAAAAATTCCAAATTACAGGGTGTAACAAAAGGAAAATACTGGGCGTAAGATCTATTATCGGGCAGCCAACGTTATTGTTGCTCTAAGAAACTTTCTTACTGAACAATAAAAAACTTGCCCTGATAAAACACCGGGAAACGGTCACAAGATTTCAAATATTGACATATGTTAGGTATTAACTGACACAATTTTTGACTAATTGTTAGCCGGAGTTAAATTAGTTAAACGGAATTAATAATCGTAAGGGAGGACCTGTACATATGGAGCATAAGCAGGGTGATTATCCGGCAGACATAATCATCAGTCTGCACGACTTGCCTGTCGGAAAATCGGCTACAGTAAGCTCAATCCAGGCCGCAGGTTTTACCAGGCGGAGAATGCTGGACCTGGGCCTTGTCCCCGGAACCAGGGTGAAAGCCCTGCGGATCAGCCCTGCCGGAGATCCTAAGGCTTACCGGATACGCGGCGCCGTCATTGCCTTCCGGAAAGAAGAGGCGCAGCAAATCCTGATCAAGTATAAAGGGGAGTAGAATGTGGGTTTGACAAACCAGTCCACTGGAAGTGGCGCTATAAAAGAACGTTTTGGCAGGGGCCAAAATAACAGAGCGGATTATGTGGTTGCCCTGGCCGGCAACCCGAACACCGGGAAGAGTACCGTTTTCAACGCCCTGACGGGGTTAAACCAGCACACCGGCAACTGGCCTGGAAAAACAGTGCTCCTGGCTGAGGGCCGCTACATTCACCAGGGTCTCATTTATAAACTGATTGATTTACCCGGCACCTACTCGCTGATGGCAAATTCAGTGGAAGAACAGGTGGCCAGGGACTACCTCTGCTTTGGCAGGCCGGATGCCACGGTGGTTGTTTTGGATGCCACCTGTCTGGAAAGAAACTTGAACCTGGCTCTGCAAGTGATGGAAATAACCACCAGATTAATCGTCTGCGTCAATCTGGTTGACGAAGCCCGGCGTAAAAAAATACAGATTGACTATCGTGCTCTAGCTGCCAGGTTGGGAGTGCCTGTGGTTCCTACCGCAGCCCGGAACGGATTGGGTCTTGAGCATCTGATTAAAACCGTTTCGGGTGTCGTCACCGGCCGCATCGAAACGAAGCCTTATGTTGTACGATACAGCAAAGAGATTGAAAATGCCGTTTGCAGATTGGAACCAAAGATAAAACAACTGGTCGGGGAAACCTTCAATGCCCGCTGGCTGGCGCTTCGTTTACTAGATCGAGACGAGACGGTAATTGACGCCGTCGAAAATTGGCTGGCACGGAAGGACGGTTTGAGAACCGGGATAAAAGAGGTGGTTTTGGCATGAGCCGGGCGGCCATTTGTTCAGGTTTAGATGAACTCTTGGAAGAAGCGGGCAAGATAAATCCTGAGGGTTCACTAAATTTAAACGACTCTATTGTCAGCGCCATCTACGGCAAGGCAGAGGAAATTGCCGAAGGGGTTGTGACCTCCCGAGGAAAGCCGCCGGTGGACTGGGACAAAAAACTGGATGACATTTTCACCTCAAGAGTATTCGGCTTTCCCTCTATGCTTTTACTGCTGGCTGTTGTTTTCTGGATCACTGTGGCCGGCGCGAATGTCCCTTCGGAAATGCTGGCAACCGGCCTTTTCTGGATACAGGGGCAGTTGACGGAGCTTTTGATTTGGCTGGATGCCCCGGCCTGGGTCAACGGCTTCTTTGTAGAAGGAATCTACCGTTGTCTGGCCTGGGTCGTGTCGGTGATGCTGCCTCCAATGGCAATCTTTTTTCCGTGTTTTACGTTGCTGGAAGACATGGGTTACCTGCCCAGGATTGCTTTTAATCTTGACAATTTCTTTAAGAAGGCGGGCGCCCACGGCAAGCAGTCCCTGACCATGAGCACGGGCTTCGGCTGTAACGCCGCCGGTGTGATTGCCTGCCGGATCATCGAGTCACCACGGGAGCGCCTGATTGCCATGCTGACGAACAATTTTGTGCCCTGCAACGGCCGTTTTCCCACCCTGATTGCCCTGGCCGGCCTGCTGGTGATGGGAACAACCACATTTTTAGGGTCCGCGCTCATTGTGGTAGGTATTGTGGTGTTCGGTATCGTAACGACGTTGGCGGTGTCCTGGCTTCTGTCCAAAACACTGCTAAAAGGCGTTCCATCCTCATTTACTCTGGAGCTGCCGCCTTACCGCAAGCCCCAAGTAGGACGGATTATTACCCGTTCAATCTTTGACCGCACCCTATTCGTACTTCGCCGCGCAGTGTTTGTCGCGATGCCGGCCGGGGCTGTCGTCTGGCTGTCTGCCGACATTCATATTGGGGGGGTCAGCATCCTGACCTGTTGCGCCAACTGGTTGAATCCCTTCGGGCAACTGCTGGGAATGGACGGATATATTCTCATGGCCTTTGTGTTGGGGTTGCCGGCCAATGAAATTGTGGTACCCATTCTGCTCATGAGCTACATGGCGACAGGATCCATGCTGGAGCTGGACAGCCTGGAAACGCTGCGCCAATTGTTTGCGAGTCACGGCTGGACCTGGCTTACGGCTGTCTGTATGATGTTGTTTTCTCTGCTGCACTACCCGTGCGGCACCACCCTCTGGACTATTTCGAAAGAATCCGGCAGTCTTAAGTGGACCGTCCTGGCGGCGCTCATTCCTTTGATTATTGCTATCACTGTCTGCTTTGCGGTCGCCCGGTTGGCAAGCTTATTGGGATGGGTCTAAGGAGCCCGCCTGGCCAAGCCCGCCTCTGATCTGCAACATCACATCCCTCGGAGAGGTCCTCCCGTATTCATCGATTATTCCGTCGATGTTGATTAAGTCTCCGTTACAGCTGCCACGCCTGTGGCAAACTAAGTATGCAGACATACAAAAGGCCTCGCTCTCCAGAGAGGACTTTTTGTGTTTTTATAATAATAATGGATATTATGGAACATTACGGATAAATATTCAATACTATAAATCATATAAGTATCGAGAGGAGATTTGCTATGGAAACTGTTATCAATCCATTTACCCAAAAAACTTTACAGATGCAATCAACAGTTGGCAACCAAACAACATCAGGAAACAACCAGCCTGAGGGTGCACAGACACACGTACACGAATTTCAAGGTAGCACAAAGCTCGCGGAAGAGTATGATGAAAGGCATAACCACCGCTTTGCAGGGGTTACTAGTGAAGAAATACCATTTGATGATAGTCATATACATGGAATTTTTACAAATACAGATTTCTTTGACCACCTTCACGAAGTAGCTGTATTAACTGGCCTTCCTATCGATGTTGGCGGTGGTAAACATGTGCACTTTGTCCAAGGGAAAACGACCATAGACGACGGTCATTTTCATGATTTTGTTTTTGCTACATTAATTGAGAGCCCCCTTTTGCCTCTAACGTAATATCATTTAATGCCGTTGATTAGATTTGTGTACGCAATGAAAAAACAGCAAACAGAACCCCCTCAATAGGGCTTAATTTATTATGGTGAAATATTAGCCATCCCTCGCTCTCAGGAGCGGGGCTTTTTTGTTTTGACTATCTGCAACATATAATATAGATTGTACTCCATCTTATCATATTTTTCGCCTGACAATACCTTGTGCCATATCATTGTTTAATAACAAAAAATATCTTTTAAATTTAACATAAAACATTACTGAATACCTCCTCAAAGTAGCTTAATTGACCCACTTTGGGAAAACGCCATTCTAAAAAAGGCCACAGTCATCTATTTGGGTATTACCATATTCTTCATTGCACGGATAATATTGAGATTAGGCACATGGTATATATAGAACATAGGAAGTACATGAGCACTGTCCCCCTGTGCGTCTGATAGCGGGTGGGGTGGCATGACGCTTAGACCTCTCCCTCCAGACGCACCATCTGCCTGAACATCTTCCGATAGTGGAAGCCTTTGATGGAAAAACTCACCGCTTCCGGAAGGAAGCGCGGGTAACGGAGGGTGGTTTTGATCAGGAGCTTCCAGTAGTGGCGCCGACCTTTCTCCAGTATGCCCAGGTAGAACATCGCCTGCAGTAGTGCCTTGATGTAGACCAGTTGGAAACGTTCGGCACGTTTCCGCTTAATCGGCTTGAACTCCTTGAAAAACTTGTATACCCGCTCGTAGAAGGCAGCCGGGTCGTAGATAGCGGTGATGATGCTCTGGTAGCCCTCCAGCAGCTTCTGGGGGGTCATTTTTGGGATGAAGTTCAAAGAAGAGAAGTCAGTGTTGTTACCTGTAAAATTGGACAGCAGCCGATTCTCCTGCTTCAGGCGCTCAAATAGCCGCGTCCCGCTGGGAGCGCTCAATAGCCCCACCATGGCGTTGATGATGCCGCTCTGCTTGATGAAGTTGATCTGCCGCTCGAAAATGGATGGGGTGTCACTGTCAAATCCGACGATGAAGCCGGCGCTGACCTCCATCCCGTTGTTCTGGATAGTCTTCACTGAGGCAATCAGGTTGCGGTTGATGTTGTTAAACTTGTTGCACTCCTTGAGGCTCTCCTCGCTGG
>NZ_QFGB01000089.1:0-12112 GCF_004369245.1 Pelotomaculum sp. FP
ACATTATAACACATTACGCAAAATTACTCACTAAGAATTGGAGAGAATTTGACATTTTTTTAATAAAAAAAGCCCTGTTTTCAAGGCTTGTAGAGATTTCTATATTAGCGCAAGTGTCAAAGACCCGTAACTTTACTCATTATTAACTCTCCTTTATTTTTTGAATATAGTCTATAACTATCTTTGGGGTTGGAACACTTTGCATAACGGTTGGTTTTTGGTTTTTAATGCTGTAGTCGATACCGTATAAAAAAGCCTTTTCTTCTACCTCGTCAGCGTATATAATGTTATTGTCAATCAACACTATATGCAGCTCTTTTTGGGCGTAAAAAATAGGAGGTTCGCCTCCTTTCTTTTTTTGTTAAAAAGCCGGTTATTCACCGGCTCTTACCTTCTCTGCAAAAGCATGTAATTCTTCAAATTCAAAACAAACATCACAAGCGCTGCTGCAATCCACATATTCCTTATCAAGTGGGCAATACCTAAGCATTTTTTGTAGCCTCCTTTTTTGGCCTGTTTTTCTCTATGACACTCAAGCTTTTTGCTGCCGCCCTATTTTGCTCTACCAGGTTTGCTACCCATGTACACCTATTCACCTAACTGGTACCCATAACGGTCAACTGAGCTTTTATGTATTTTTCAAAGAACAAAAAAATTTTTGATTTACGAACATCTGAACGGAATGGATGTCAAGGGGAGCCCGGAGTGATAGCGGAGGGCCAAAAAAATTTTTACCGGGCGATAAATTATGATTATTAACAAATTTATCTTCCCGGTAAGAAATTTTTTTGCCTTGACAGGAATGGAGTGAAGTTGTAGAATCTGGAAATTTTTTTTGTGAAAAATGCTCCCACCAGCGATTGTTTTTCTAACTCCTAGAACTTCGGTCATTAGTAACACATGACCGAAGTCCCAAATTTGGAACTAATGAATTACAAACTACCAAAAGCTGGGTTTTCTTTTTTCCTGGTTTTGGTTTTCTTGGCCAAGGAAACACTTACATTTGTTTCCAACATTATGGATATGCTGGCATGTCTCTTGCATAGGGTTTAATGCTTGGAACTGGAAAAAGTATGTACACTTGTTCGACTTGAGCTATTAACCGTATTATGTTCTTTCCAGGCCCAATCCCAGATAAATTCTTTAGAGCTTTCGTCGACCTGGCCTTCCCTCTTCAGTTTGAGACTTAGCCCGGTTTAGTCCGGCGTCCGAAGGAGGCTGGAATAAACATCGGGATAAGTTCAGACTGCACTATGTCAATTTTGTAGAAAAATATAGAAAAAATATTGACAAAAGTTAAATGGTTTGTGATATTATGAAACAAAGTTGAAAATTAAATGCCTGCATGAGTTGGGAGACTCATACAGGCTGGTGCTTAACAGGATGAAGGCCCTGCTAAGCGAATGACTTACCAGGAACTACCGAAGGCTCCTGGCAAGCCAAAAGTTAATCTATTTGTATTTAAAAGGCCTTCCCCCGGGAAGGCTTTTCTTAAAATTTGATAATGGTGCCGATAGAGGATTCCTGTCCCCTACCGGCGCCCGGAAGCAGACCCTTCCGAGCAGGCATTGCCCACCGTGTTAATTATAGCATTGTTGGCCATGTCTGTGTAATCTACATATTCCTGTTTTTCTGGAATATTTTAAGGACACTTAAAGTGTCCACCTGTAATTGAGGGTCTGCGAAAGCAGACCTTTTTCTTTTGTCCAGATTTGTCCAATGTAACTCAATATATAAGACTGCAGCCGGCGCTGCCGGGTGAAAATGAGTTACATATAAGGGGGCGTGTTTAAAACCGTAAGAAAATAGCCTATAGGATGCCTTGCGTTTGAGGTGTCGAGTCGAATTTAAGATTTTGTGAATTTCATATGGATTAAAAAATCCAATCGTTTCTAAATGGCAGCCCCTTTTTTTGAAGAGTGAATTTGCAAAAGTACACTTGAGGGGCGTGTGGGTGACCGTGCGGGTTCAAGTCCCGCCTCCGACACCAGTTAAAAACCGCACATTGTTGGATGTTAAAATTTCTGTCTCATGAACCTGAATCGGGTCTGCGTACCAAAGTGGATGGTGATTCGAGAAGCTTCTGGATCAAAATCCATTCGGCGGATAAATGTACGTATAAACTCTCTACGCTCTCGGTTAGTTCCATGTGCTAAGACCTGATCTAAACTTTGGACGTAATCCTTTAATCGAATAGTGTCTATTTTTTCTAAAGCTGGCTTGGCGAGAGCCAGCTGTTCTTTTTGCTTTTCCATCTCGCTGATTTCTTCTTTCCGCTGTCTGATGGCTTCGTTGTATTATAGTTCAACATTTTCTCCTGACGCAACAGCCGCGATTAGATTTTTAATTTCAGCTTGTTTTTCAATAATAGCCTTTTCAATTTTTTGTAATCTTGCTCGTAAAGAAGTCCTGCCAGGCAGGATTTTTTTGCATTTTCATTGTCCTGAAAGAAGAATGTTCTCACGGCTTACCTTGAGCCCCGGTGGAGTTGGCTCCGGCTCCAGCACGTTTTTTATGACAATTATAGGCTGTTTATTACGTTTAGCACGTTTTGAGTTGCTGACAGACACATATGTCCCCCCCCCCCGCTGTAAAGTTAAGTTTTAAGAAAGGAAAAGCCCTGGGTATATTACCCAGAACAAGATGATTGATTTTAACCTAACACAATGTTAAAATTAATACGAAAGGTGGAAAATACTGTATGCTTACAGAAACTGCCGAGTGGCTTACCCAGGCCGAATATGACCTAGATACAGCAGATAGCCTTTACCAAGCCGGAAGGTATATCTACACTATCTTCATGTGCCATCTCGCAGTTGAAAAAACACTAAAAGCGCTTGTGGTTGAAAGAACAGGCAAAGTCCCACCAAAGACTCATAACCTTATTCAACTGATAAAACTTGGACAACCTAGTCTTAACAATGAACAGACAAGGTTTGTCACCCGCTTGAGCCTGGCTGGAATTGTTACAAGATATCCCGAGGAACTCAAAAAGACATTGAGCGATTATCCGCCTTCAGTAACACGGGATTACCTGAAGAGAGCAAAGGATGTGTTTAAATGCCTGAAACAACAAATAGGGTAGCTGAAATTGTTAAAGCCTATCTGGCTGTTCTCCAAAAAAAAGGGATTCCTCTCCAAAGGGCATATTTATTCGGTTCCCAGGCAAAGGGCGCAGCCGGGCCTTATAGCGACATTGACGTAATCGTTGTTTCCCAAGCTTTTACCGGTATGCCACAGTGGAAAAGGTGGGAAATCCTTGGTGACGCACTGGCTGAAATAATGGAACCTATTGAAGTGCGGGGTTACGCGCCGAATGAAATCGACCAGGCGCAAAAACAAAAAGCCAGCTTAATTTACGAAGTGCTGACTGAACCCGGAACAATTGAATATAGAGTATAGCAAAATAAAGAGTATTCACCCGGCAGGTTCCCCCGCCGGGTATTTGAATATTTTAACGCATTTCTTCAGCCACGCTCTCAGGAATATACATTCGGTCGTCAATATCTATATGTGCAGCTGCCGGCATTGTGAACGAAACTCCGTTCTTATATGCCTTTTCTGAGCCATCAATAAACTAATAAATATCAGCATAATCCTTACCAGCTATAGGAGGGTCAGTGAACACAAAAACCTGTGGTATATAACCACCGGTCATCTCGAAGTACACCACGTCGCTATGACTTTCAGCGTAGGCACGAATTGGGATCATATTTACCTCATCACTGGCAAAAGCTATTGTCGGCAAAGCCACCATCGCAATAAAAGTAGCTACCAATAGAAACTTTCTCATTGATTCCATCTCTTTCCACCTCCCTAAATATTAAAGTATGCCCGGTTTTTTTTAATTCTCGTCCTGTCCACCGGGAACTCGGGACGGGACGAGAATTAATATATGTTAGGTTCCTTTCCCCATCCCCTTTCTATACTGAAAAACAAGCCCCCGGTGGTTCGTGCTCTACCAGAGGCTTGTTTCACTGAGCCTGGCTGTTGACGCCTGTCCCGTTAACCAGCAATTGGGCAGTTGTTGGGCTTAATTTCTGCACATAAGAGCCACGTTTCGTTTGGGAAACACACTCACAGTCGCCATCATCTGAACAAACTTCATGAAAAGTGACAATGTTATACTCCACTTGTACGTTAATGTTAGAAGCCGTAATAGCGTAATTTGTGGGTTCCTGGTTTATCAACTGGTCTGTGAACCAATCAAAGACATAAGCCCCGTCCATAGCCCACAGTTCCTTAAATGTTGCCGTAGCTTTCTGCCCGCCTGATACATCCATTGGTATGCTTTCTTCGCCAATCGGAGGCAAAGGGTGGCCAAAGGTAAACTCAGGGTTTTGTTTCGGATATGAGAGATCCGCACCTACTATGTGCCAACTCGTAATCCTGGTATACGCTGGTGCGCAGCCACCGGATGGAGGAAGCGGTGGTGCTACGGTGGTGCTGTAGTCCGGTTCCACCATGTTTTCGCTATATGCTATACTTTGTATCACTGGAGGTATCAGAGTGCCCGTAACTATGTCCGTCCCCTTAGCCGTCCCGGGGTCACGGTTCGTACTGCCGTCTTGGCTGACAGCCTGGAAAGTCAGGCTGCCGGGAGTATTGTTGCTGGGCGGCGGCAGTTGCTGCTCCTGAACTATCAGCTGGGCTTGGCCCTGCAAGGTCTTGCCGTTGACCGTGTACGACGCCGTAACCTGGGTCGCACCGGCAGATTGGCCGGTTGCCAGGCCATTGTTTGCGCCAATTGTAGTAATATGGTTGTCAGCAGTTAGCCACGCGCAAAAGTTAGTTACGTCCTGACCATTGCCGGCACTCTGGCCCTGCTGGTAATAAGTAGCACGGTATCCGGACTGTTCCCCTACGTAAATTGTGCTTGAGTCGGGGCTTACAACAAGCTCAGAGTTATTGTCTAAAAGCATATTAGGCATTATCGGTATGGTGACGTAGTTTATTTGTCCAGCATTGCCATATCGCCACATCCTACCGATGCCCCAAGCATAATCAGTGGGTGGCGCAAGAATATGGACATATTGATTGATGTTGTCCCAAAACTCCTGCGTTTCCGAGTTGATACCCTTCACTTGGTAGTTGTTGGCGTTGTTCTGGTCAGTATAGTATATCAGGATGCCCTGGCGGATGTTCTGGGTATATAACTCGCTGCCGTCGAGGCCACCATTGTCACTGACGCTGTAATTAGCTTTAACGTTATCATAAAACCACGGTTGAAGGATCCACTGCTGGTCTTCGAAATATCCGCTGTGCGATACGTCCGGGGGGAAGGCCACGTTGGTGTATTCCTCCCTGGTACCAGGCGTAGGTTTAAAGAGAGTATAACCAATATATCTTGACTGGCGATCTTTCACATCTCCGTGAGGCTGGCCATAAACCAGGCAGCCGTAATAGGTGTCCCCCTTGCGGTAGTTGGACAGTATCGGGATAGAGACATAGTTGAGATCATCACCATCACTCGTTCTTATTTCATAAAACCCAGAGTTACTAACCGCATCGTTGATTGCAGTTTGCTCATTAAACAATTGCCCGGCGGAGGCCGGCAAAGCAGCAGCAAAAAAAATAAAGACTGCCGCAATTGCGAACAATCTCCTGAACACTAGGATCACTCCCCTAACTATTTAATTTGAGTACGTCCCTTATTTTAGACGTTTTAGACGTTTTAGTATGACAACTTCTTCTTCCTGGTTGGAAAGCTGGCTGTCGATCTTCTTAATGTCAGCCCAAATATACTTAAGCTCATTTTTAATTTCTGCCTGGCCTTGTTCAAGCGCCTTCTGCCCTTGCTCAAGCGTTTTCTGGCCATCTGTAAGCGCTTTCAGTTGTTCAAGCACAAGCCTTTGGAATTGTTCATTATCCATGCCTAATTTGTGCATTTTAAGGACCTTAAATTATTGGCGAAGCTCTGACTAAAAGACCGGCGCGAGCCGGATCAGGACGGCTGTTATCCGAGTACTAGTTAGCCCATGCAATTCCGGATTGACAATTATATTATTTTTGATATAATATATCAAAGACAATATATTATTCAGTGATGGTGATTCTTCAAGTGCCTAAGACAATAATTAACAATTTACATAAAAAACTAAGCAGTACTAAAAACATTATCATATCTGAAGAAGTTTACAGCTATCTTTTAAATCACCACAACCCCAAAGTAGCTGCTAAAATTATTAGAAATATTATATTGCTTGACGAATTTGGACTTAACTTACCAGTAGAATACATACATAGGATATGGGCAAGTAAAGAGAAGCTTTGGGAACTTAGAACAAAGTTTTCCAATAATGCTGAAAGGACACTTTTCTTTACTGTCCATGAAGGTAAATTTCTGCTAACCAACTGTTTCCGTAAAGATACTGACGATGTACCCAAAAATGAAATACGAAAGGCAAAAAAAAATCCTCAAGGAATTCTTAAAATCCAAGGGGTGATAATATAAGGATAGTAAATCTTTGTAGCATAAAACAGTTTAAACCATTGAATAAATTTTCCAGAAGGTGATTATAATGAAATTTTTCAATATGAACGATCTTACAACAGAGCTAGAGAAAAAACGCCCGGATATTATTGAAGAAATAATTAAAAATGAGCCTAATTATTTTTTGGTTCGTGATATTATCAAAACGCGAATTAAAAAAGGGCTAACTCAAGCTGAACTGGCCAAAAAATCCAACCTTACCCAAAACCAAATATCACGTATTGAAAGCGCCCAGCTTGGTAGTATAAATACCATTACCAAAGTTCTAAACGCCTTGGATTTGCGCCTTACTATCACGGAAAAAGACAGGCCAAAACTCTGCCGTTATTCTATAAAAACCGTATTGCCAAGAAAGGCTAGACAAAAACAGTCCGGGGAAAAAGAACAAAAGAGTATGCAAAAAATCGGCATTTAGCCGATTTTTTTGGGTTAATCATCCAGATCCTGGCTTAATAGATCACTGTAGAATCTATTGAGTGTGCTTTTTACTATCAGCTCCTGGCCTGCCCTTCTAGTTTACTGACTGTTCCGGATCTAGTTGGTCATCAACTCGGCTATTACAATTTGTATTAGTCAGATACTTGAATCATTTTTGCCTTAGCCCGTGCTCCCAAGATTTTTGCACTACTGAATATGAAAAATTTTTCTTCTTATTGCCAGGCTTCATCCTCTATTCACCGGAACTAATGCTCCAGCTTGCGCCACGGCATCTATCTTCCAATATAAACTCCAATTTTACTGAATCTAACTGAGCCGTATTGTAAAGCATCTCGATAAACTTAATGCCCATGCAGCTTGATTTGGATTTAGAACCTTGAAAAAAACTTTCAGCCAGAGTAAGAATTTCTTTCTGCCTTTTAGTTGGTGATTTAAAAAAATTCACTATAAAATCGTAAATTTGTTGACCGATTTCAACATCTTGATCTTTGCAATTAACAATAACCACGCTGTTTTGTAACACCTAGCACACTCCTTTGTTTTTTTACATTATTAATCTTCCAGGTAGCAAAGGTAAGTATCTAACAAGCTTCCTTGTAGACCAAAGAGGGGTACCGCCAACATTTTAACGAAAATATACGCTAATACAAATATTATCAGCTAATTAGCTGATTTCTTCACTCTAAGACAGATTATACCAAAAATGGGCAGTACCATTTAGGTAAACTACCCATTACATAAGCTTCGAGAACAACTCCCGGGGGTGCTCACTCCTTTATTCATTTATAAGCATCTCCGCGAGACCCGATAGCTTCAATATGATGACTTTCTCCTGTTGGTCTTTCCGGAAGCGGTAAAAACCAGCGTGCCCTTTCATTGGTTTGATGTCACCTATTGGTGGATCTTCAAGAAGTCCCCAGAGTCCTGATGCAATTCTTTCTTGCACGAATTTTTCTTGTTTGGCAAATTTTCTTTAATATATTACCACGTATTTACAATGTCAACACATTAATATTGATAAATATTTATTTACGCTGAAATTGCACCACCATTAGCACCGGTGGCCATGGCCACCGGTGCCAGCCAGACGGATAAATGGACGGAGTTTAAAAAGCCTAATATAATTACATAAGTATGACAAAGAACGGATAAATGGACGGAGTGTAGTTTCTAAGGACGGAGCTTTATTTTTACTTAAAAAGTCTTGCACCACGCGGCACTGCCGCGTGTGTGTTCTATTAGGACGGAGTCCCCTTATCCTGCCCTTCCGTTTTCCCTTCCCTTCGTCTTCGCTATTCCAAGCTTTATCGCCCAGACTCCCAAATAAGTTTCACCTGCAGGACCGGAAAAAAAGGTGATCTAGATGCCGGCAACTCAACCCCTGCGGGCCACGGATAACCGTACAAAGGTAATCTCCCAGGGCATACTCCGTCATACTTGGCAGGCAGGCAACAAAAAGAGGGCTGCACGGAACGACCAGTAAAAGCTACAAAACAATACCTGCGGAGCAGTATTTGCCTTCGCAGCTCAAAAGACCAGAACACCTAAGTCTGCGTAGGCACAAAAAGCCTCTCGGCGTGGGGCAATCCAACCAAACATGGGAAAGAAAAAAAGACCAAACCCAACCCTTTATGCACTCTTTAAGAGTACCGCCAGGCAACGCAGTAAGCCGAATGGCGGCTTATTGCACGAAAGATTTTTCATTGGCCAGGTGCCCGGTATCTCAGACCTGCAAAATCCAGGCACCTTTTCCTGCCCCTGGTCTGCAGCACCTTAACTGGAACCTGATCCGATGGTAGGTTATAATGCTCACTACTATTTGTTGCCAAGCTTCTGGTAGATTTTATTTATTTGGTTCTTAACAGCATCACGATCATTTAGACTTTCAACACCTTGCAAACCAATTTCTTTTAAAATCGAGTCCTCCATATGTTCAATTTTTTTCTCAATATCAAGCAATATTTGCTTAGTGTTACGATGTTCTGCCTGTCTTTCGGTTCTATCAAGATGATTCCTAATTATCTCTAGTATTTTGTTATTTACACTAACCTCACTTGCAGCTGCAACACTCTTAAGCTCATTATGCATCTCTCGAGGCATATACACCATTACCTGGCTCTTATCGTCTCTCCAAGCCATTCAGATTCACCCCTTTTTTACAACACTAGTGCAATGCTATCCTTAATATGGCATTAATACTTGTATAGCGCATTAATGCTATATCCATTGATAATTCAGCACTAGACCGGGGCTATCCTTGGCATTAAACAACAACGATGCCAGCCACCACAACCACTGCCATATGCAACCGGGCCAAGAGAGTTCGCGGATTAATTGGCCCTAGTGGCCTAGATATTAGCCGGAGGGTTAAGCTTGAGATAGTGCGACTGCAGCAGACCCTGGTGGTAGCCAGGGGATGCAAGGGAGTGCTAGCTCATGGTTAATCCCGTAGGCGGATGTTATCATGATAACAATCTGCTAACATCAAACATAGAACCGTTATTTTGTTAACATTTTTCAAACGCTGTTTGCACCGAGACAGATGCGCTCCATAATATGCAGCTTCTCCGCTACTCGGTGGCCGACAACCTCCGCTGGCACCACGGCCAGGCACGGAGGAGGCGGCCCCGTGCCGATGCGGACATCGGCGGGAAGCCCGGATCAAGGTCCTCCAGCTCACTGGTGGTTTTGAAAAAATCGAAAAGACCTTATTTTAAGGTCCATACTAATTAATAATCCCGCCTACGGGATAGGAACGCAATATCTCCCTCATGGCTCTGTTGGCAAGCTAGCGCAGGTATAGCATTCACGCTTTTCCATGATTTCACAGTACTAGTGCAACACTATCCCTAGGACGAAGGGCAATTATTTCACGTGAAATAATTGCCTTTCGTCTTATACGTTGCTATAAATTGTTATGCCCTCCTTAACAAGCTGATCCACTCTGGCCATCACGATAGAGGTCATCATTTCCTCTCCGCACATCTGGCATTGGACAACCGGTACATCTTTGACTACTGTTCCCAAATAGTTAAAAATGATTTTAACGGACCTGATATTTTTACTGCCGCAATTTTCGCATCTGTGTATTAACATATTCCCCCCTAAACCATATATTCTAGCCTGAAGGCATTGATACTTGTACTGTGAATTAAAGTAGACATTTAATCCCTCCCAAGCAATAAATAATATACAATTTTACGCCATTTATTTCAATAGTTTCGTGCCCTGCATAGCTGATACACAAGCTACTGCCGGAACTACTCACACAGCTGGTTTTTAATTTATTTACAGCAGGGATTATACCCTCGGTACCATATTTAACACCAACAACTAAATCATATTTCCACTTATAATTTTCATTTATTTTATAATGTTGATTGAATTTATTGCCAATTCTTAAAATCTTAGCCATCTATAAACCCCCTAATTAAAGTTTAAAAAGGTCATTACTAGTGCAACACTATCCCCGTTACTCATAAGCACTGCCCTACACTAACCCCAATTCATTAACCTAGTAAATAGCAAGCTTAATGCAATTATTGCAGTTCACAAATACAAAGTACGACATACATGTCGTGTCCGGACCTGGCATATTTGTCGTATCCGAATGCGACATATTTGTCGTGTCCGGCATTTTCAGGCGTTCCACAGTTTTTATATCTTTTATATAGTAGACATTGGTCTGGTTCTGCCCACGTCGTCGCCAGGTGATGAGGCCGTACTTCCGTAGCTCAATGAGGTATCTTTGAACCTGCCTAGTACTGATTTCAGCAACTTGTGCAAGGCGTTCCTGGCCGGGGAAACACTCATTTTCCTGCCATGCGAACATCATCAATAGGCCATAGATAAGCTTTGCCCCGATACTTAATCCCCTCGCCATCATTACGGCATTAGGAACCGATGTAAAGCCTTTCTTAAGTTTGGGGTTCTCCATGATAAGCGTTTTGTCTGTCATCATATAGCCTCCGCCTCCCGGATCAGCCGGTGTTGCTGGAGCTCGATAACACATTTCCGGATCTTCTTTCTATCACTTCCGGTAAACTCTGCAAGGTAGCTCTCGGTAATCTTATCACTACGCCAGGTTAACATGAGGAATATTGAAAATAGGGCTTTAGACTCAAGAGATAATGTTTGTAATTTAAGCACGGAATTAGGAACCGAAGTCAGACCGTCCCTCATGGTGGGATCGAGGAATATCAAATCCTTAGATTTATTTTTTGTCATCTTTAATACACCTCACTATTCTAATTTGGGTAAAATAAAATAGCCGGGCGATTTTATCGACCGGTCAGAGCATCATAAATGCATCAAAACATTTATTTTCCCTTAATAAACATCCATTTCCGTAGTGAGGTTTTTAACACAAGTCCCGCCTCCGACACCAAAAAATGCCCAGTTTTCAAGGCTTCCGGGATTTTGACCGGAAGCTTTTTGCTTTGCTTTTTTGGTCGTGTTTTGCTCAGGACGTATGTGATCATACTTCTTCCCTGGAGCTACAGTAGGAGGAGCAGAGAGGAATATGTGCAAATGGACCGGCATGATTTCCATTTGAATGAGGCTAAATCCGTAGTTTTCGCAGATTTTGCTAACGGTTTGCTTGATGGTTTCCTCAACCTTACTATTTATTACTTTTATCCTATATTTCGGACAAAACACTATGTGGTAGTTATATTGTAGGCTCTATGGTTAACTTTATTTTTCATGGCTTGATTTTATCATTTCCTATTAACATATTGATGTCACCAGAGGTAATTTTTCACCCCGGAAAAACCGGGGCGTCCCTTTCATCCCACGGCACAAGGCCATGGGTTTTCAGGGGCGAGTTTTTATAAAGAGTTAGAGAATTTTAGATAAAAAAATGGTAAAATATAATAAAAATACTATCTGGTGTTAAGTACGGGTTTAACTACGGAATCCCAAAGGAGATGGGACAATTGAAGGCATTGCTGGTGTATCCAAAGTATCCGGACAGCTTCTGGAGCTTCAAATACGCTCTATCGTTCGTCAACAAAAAGGCGGCGTTCCCCCCTCTAGGGCTGTTGACAGTGGCTGCCATGCTGCCCGCAGCATGGGATAAGCGGCTGATCGACATGAACGTTAAAAAAGTTACTGACGACGACCTGCGATGGGCCGACTGTGTGTTCATCAGCGCCATGGTCATTCAAAAAGTCTCGGCCA
>NZ_QFGB01000090.1:0-10833 GCF_004369245.1 Pelotomaculum sp. FP
ACATTATAACACATTACGCAAAATTACTCACTAAGAATTGGAGAGAATTTGACATTTTTTTAATAAAAAAAGCCCTGTTTTCAAGGCTTGTAGAGATTTCTATATTAGCGCAAGTGTCAAAGACCCGATAGGTAGACCACCTTCCAAAACTTTATTAATACTAAAACAAAACGACCGGATAGTAGCATTTATTTACTTTTACAACAGCAGTGACTTCACTGGTTGATAACTAGTTTTATCATAGACCAAAATTACCGTTTTGGCAAAAGTAATCAATTATTATTAATATTCTCCAGCATTATTTCTTTTCCTTCATTCTTAAAATCTACTTTAAAAGATGATTGTACGTCCTGTTTAAAGTAATATATAATAGTGACCGTATTAATTATGAAGGGTGACATGCTGCTGATGGAATTTGTTAAAGCCAAAATTACCGATGTTGAGCCAATCCATGCTTTGATCAACTATTATGCAGAAAAGGGCCTGATGCTGGCCAGACCCCGGACCATGTTATATGAAAGCCTGCGGGAGTTCACCGTAGCCAGGGACCAGGGCAAGGTCGTGGCGGCAGGTTCTCTACACATTATTTGGGAGGACATAGCAGAAGTCAGAGCCCTGGCCGTGGCGCCTGAATACGCTAAAAAAGGTGTGGGACGCAAGCTTGTCGATATGTTCATCGAAGAAGCCGGAGAACTGGGGCTTCCTCGTCTCTTTGCCCTCACTTACCAGCAGGTCTTTTTTGAAAAATGCGGTTTTCATGTAGTCCCCAAGGAATCCCTGCCCCAAAAAGTCTGGAAGGAATGTGTCAATTGTCCCAAGTTCCCCAACTGTGAGGAAATTGCCATGATTTTAGATGTTCAAATACAAGGCTAATTATTACTTAGTATTGCCAGACACTAACAATTATTTACATATCGTAAATAATGAACCCCCGGCCTAAAAAGCCGGGGGCGTTTTTGGTCGTGGACAATTATTTTATTTGTTGTTCCGCTACCATATAGGCTTGTTCCAGCGCTTCGGAGAGCCTGGCGGGTACCTTGCCGCCGGCTTGAGCCATATCGGGACGTCCGCCTCCGCTGCCGCCTACGACTGCGGCTATTTCTTTGATCAGCTTGCCGGCATGCAGGCCGCTACTTTGCAGGTCTTTTGTGACCGCTGCTACCAGGCTGACTTTATCCCCCATGACGCTGCCCAGGACAATCACACCGGAACCCAGCTTGTCCCTCAAAAGATCGACCATACCCCTTAAGCTGTCCATATCGGGCGCTGCCGCCTGTCCCGCCAGCACCGTGACACCCTTGATCTCTCTTTTGCAGTCGAGCAGGTCCTGGACCTGATATTTGGCCAGTTTGGCTTGCAGGGCATCGCTCTCGTTTTCCAGCTGCTTGATAGTCTGCACCAGGTTTTCGACCCGGTGGAACAGTTCATTGGGAGCGGCCTTTACCAGCCCGGCCACAGCCTCCAACTGCTCTTCCTTGGCGTTGATATAGCGCAGGGCGCCTTCACCGGTAACAGCCTCAATACGCCGCAGTCCTGCGCCGACACTGCTCTCGCCCACCAGTTTAAAAAGTCCCACCTCGGCGGTCGAATGCAGGTGGGTCCCGCCGCACAGCTCCATGCTGAAGTCGCCCATCTTGACAACCCTTACCCGGTCCCCGTACTTTTCGCCAAAAAGGGCGGTTGCTCCCATATCCCGGGCTTCATCCAGTGTTGATACCTGGGTATCGACAGGCAGGTTGGAAAGAACAGCCTGGTTGACCATCTCCTCAACCTTACGCAATTCCTCAGGCGCTACAGCGGTATAGTGAGTAAAGTCAAACCTCAGCCGGTCAGGTTCCACCAGAGAACCGGCCTGGTTGACATGGGCGCCCAGGACTTCCTTGAGGGCCTTGTGCAGGAGGTGGGTGGCGGAGTGGTTGCGGCAGGTCGCCATTCTCCTTTTTAAGTCAACAGCTACGTCAACCTGCTGGTTTTCCTTTATGATCCCGTCAATAACCCTGCCGCGGTGGACAAAGAGATTTTCAACAGGCTTTACTACCTCGATGATTTCAACTTCCAAACCCGATCCGGTCAAACGTCCCCGGTCGCTGACCTGGCCGCCGGATTCCGCATAACACGGCGTTACGTCCAGGATAAATTCTATTTCCTCACCGGCGTTCGCTTCCTTGGCCCTTTTGCCGTCCTTAAATATCGCCAGCACACTGGCCCGATCCGACAGGGATTCATAGCCGGTAAAGTTGGTTTCTCCCAGCTCTTCACGCACTTTCCTGAATTCGGCATCCCGCTCGGATATATACTCAGTTTCCTGCCGGGCGCTGCGGGCACGGCGACGCTGCTGCTCCATAGCTTCGGTGAAACCGTCCGTAGCAACAGTTAAGCCCTGCTCCGCAGTCATTTCCTGAGTCAGTTCCAGAGGAAAACCATAAGTATCGTAAAGTTTAAAAGCATCCTCACCGGAAATAACCGAGCCACCGGCTGATTTTGCTTCCTCGATCAGCCGGTTAAGTATTTCAGTTCCCTGGACCAGAGTTTCCCCAAAACGATCTTCCTCGGTCCGGATCACTCTCAGGACGTGCTTTTCCCGATCGGACAATTCAGGGTAGGCGTTGCTCATTTGCCGGATTACTGCTTCTGCCGCCTTGTGCAGGAAGGGCTCGTGAATGCCGAGAAGACGGCCGAAGCGGACCGCCCGCCGTAGCAGGCGGCGGATTACATAGCCGCGGCCTTCGTTGGAAGGCAACGCCCCATCTGAAATGGCAAAGGTAATCGCCCTGGAGTGGTCGGCTATAACCTTCAAAGCCAAATCAACCTTTTCATCCTTGCCGTAATCCATGCCGAAAAGCTCAGCGGTAAAATCCATGATCTCGCGCAAAAGGTCCGTGTCGAAATTGGAGGGGACACCCTGCAGGACGGAAGCCACCCTCTCCAAACCAAAACCGGTGTCTATACCTGTGTTGGCCAGGGGCGTGTAATTGCCCTCCTCATCCTTGAAATACTGGATAAAAACCAGGTTCCATATCTCCAGGTAACGGTCACAGTCACAGCCGACACCACATTCCGGAGATCCACATCCTCTCTCAGGTCCCAAGTCCACGTAAATCTCTGAGCATGGACCGCAGGGGCCGACCCCGATCTCCCAAAAATTGGTATCCTTGCCAAGCCTGACGATACGTTCGCTTGGCACACCCACGCTCTTATGCCAGATATCATAAGCTTCGTCATCGTCCAGGTAAATAGTGACCCAGAGCTTGTCAGCCGGCAGACCCAGATTTTCGGTCACGTATTCCCAAGCCCAAGGAATGGCAGACTCCTTAAAGTAGTCTCCGAAAGAGAAATTGCCCAGCATTTCAAAAAAGGTATGGTGTCTGGCAGTCCTGCCGACAGCTTCAATATCGGGAGTCCGGAGACACTTCTGGCAGGTGGTTACCCTGTTGCATTCAGGTTTGGCGGCGCCGGTAAAAAAGGGTTTAAAAGGAACCATGCCGGCAGCAGTCCATAGTATACTGGGATCATTGACGGGTATCAGGGAGGCGCTCGGTAAAATCTTATGTCCCTTGCTTTCAAAGAATTTCAAAAAGCTCTCCCTCAGTTCATTACCAGTCATCAAGATGAAAACCCTCCCGCTTTTATATCGGCATCATTTTACAAGATGGCCGTCTTTGATGCCATTTCCAATCGTTCGCAGGCCGCAATCTACAGGGTACAAGCATCAAACCGTGCTCCTCAATAAAAAGAACCTTCCCCCTAAAGAATATCCCTACGGGACAGAAGGTTCTCCAAGGCGCCACCCCGATTAGTACGGATTTTATCAACCAGCAAACGTTTTGGAAAACAACTCATACTTTTGCGCTATAATTATACAAAATATACCTGTAAGGTGTCAAGAATTCTAATATTTCAAAAGAAATCGCTAATATTCATTTTAATTGAGGTTTTTTATTTTTGCATAGGCAAAACTCACGATTACCTTTAAAACAGCCGCACAGGGTATCGCCAGGAGCATTCCCATTAGCCCATACAGTTCTCCGCCGGCCAGTAAACTAAAAATCACAAGCAGCGGGTGCAAACCAACCTTGTCACTCATTATCTTGGGTGAGATGATGTTGCCTTCCAATTGGTGAATGATAATAAATACCACCGCCACTTTGAGCGCCAGCCATTTTGATTTTAAAAGCGCTACGACTATGGCAGGTACGGCGCCGATTACAGGTCCGAAATAAGGGATTAACTCGGTCACTCCCGCAATAAATCCAAGCATAAGCGCAAAATCTACGCCCAGTAAAGCCATGGAAACAGCTGTCAGCACACCGACAATCGCTGCCACCAAAAAATACCCTCTGATAAAACTCGCCAGGACCTGGTTGATCTGCCTAAAGAGCCCGGTAATTTCATCTTTAAGATTTACCGGCAGCCAGGCTACCGCTTTTTTTGATATTGAATCGAGGTCTTTTAATAGATAAAATGCCAGTACGGGAGCAAGCAGGAGCTTAAAAACATAGCCCACCAGACCGATTAGCACTGTCACCGCAGTTCTTACCCATTGAAGAACGTATTCTTCCAGCATAACTACCCTTTGGTCAATAATCTCCCTGACCCCGTCGGGAATGTTCAGGACACTGTAATGATTCTGGATGGATTGAATAACCTGCTGGGTTTGAGCTATGTAAAGTGGAATGGTTTCCTCCATGACGTAGAGTTGCTTTAAGACCCGCGGTATGATGTAGAGAAAGATGCCCGCGACCACGAAGGAAAGGGCCAGATAAGCCAGCAGTATGGCATAGCTGCGGGGTGTACCCCTTCTTTCGATTGCGTTTACGACCGGGTTCAGGAGATAAGTTAAAAGGGCGGCCAGGATAAAAGATACCATCAGCCCCTTTAGCAGGTAAAAAAAATATACTAACATCGCTGCGGCAAAAATAAAAAAAATCAGCCGAGGCAACCCTTTTTCTATGTGATAGTTCAAATATCCTCACCACCAACTTAAAAAAGTGAGGAGTTTTTATCTCCCCACTTTTTTTAAGTATCTATTTAATAAGGTCGTTTACTGTCTTCGAAACACCCCGGAACATCCTGCGGGCTCTCGAACCTGCCCGCCCGGTCCTATACCCCAGCAAACCCTTTTTCTGGCTGACCCTATTACTTCCGGCCATCATACTAATGGCTGCTCCGATTATGCTCCCGGCAATTATGCCCCTCCAAAACCCTGAACGCATATTAGGACACCCCTCTTTCCGTCACTAAAGTAAGAATTCGTTTTGCGGGTCAAAAGCAACCAGGCTCCCGTCCTCAGCCACCTCGTAAATCTGCACGCCTTCTTTATTGATCCGGTATTCAACACAGCAATCCCAGCAGTAATACTGATCCATTCCCACTTTACCAGTGGCTTTACCGCCACAAGACGGGCAATTCAAAGTTTGTCGCCCCCCGTACAAAAATCAACCATTTCTTAATGGCTATTATGTCCATGTTATTGATAAAAAATGCAGCAAAAAAGAATAAAGCTCATTCGGAGCCGGCGCGCTCTATGGTAGCTCCGCCAACCAGGTAATCTCCCTGGTAGAACACAACAGCCTGTCCAGGGGTAATTGAGCGCTGCGGGTTATGGAAGTGAACATGCAGCCGGCCACCTTCCAGAAGTTTGAGAGTGGCTGGTGACGAGCTGCCATTATACCTTACCTGAGCCTCAACTTCTAACGTTTTGGTGATCGTATCGTATAAGACCATGTTAACATCTTCGGCGATTAAGTCAGTATCAAGGATGGCTTCTTCCGGACCCACGGTGACGGTATTATGCTCCCGGTCTATATTTACCACGTAAAGACGCTGCCCTCCCGCCAGACCCAGGCCACGCCGCTGGCCAATCGTATAAAAAGGGATGCCCTGGTGTGTACCAATAACCTCCCCTTTCATGTTCAGGAAGGGTCCCGGCTGGATATCCGTTGATTTCCCACGCAGGAAATTGCGATAGTTGTCATCTGCCACAAAGCATATCTCTTGACTTTCTGCTTTGGCGGCAACGGACAGACCCAAATCACCTGCTATTTTGCGCACCTGGTCCTTATTGTACTCACCCAAAGGCATCAAGGTGCGGGCTATCTGCCGCTGGGTCAGGCTATATAAAACGTAGGTCTGGTCCTTTTTTTGATCGTGCGCGCGCCGGACCGTATAGCGCCCGTACGTTGGACTGTACCCCAACCTGGCGTAATGGCCGGTGGCGATATAATCGGCGCCCAGCGCCATCGCCTTATCCAAAAGAGCTTCGAACTTGACATAACGGTTACAGGCTATGCACGGGTTGGGTGTACGGCCGCGCATATACTCGCCAGTGAAGTATTTAATTACCCTCTCCTCAAAAATGTTACGAAAATTCATCACATAGTAGGGAATGCCAAGTTGTGAAGCCACCCGCCTGGCATCCTCAACAGCAGTAAGGGAGCAGCATCCTACGTGCTCCCCCTCAACTTCTGTGATACCGGAATCCCAAATCTGCATGGTTACACCAATTATTTCATACCCCTGTTCCATCAAAAGCGCGGCGGCAACTGAACTGTCAACCCCGCCGCTCATTGCTACAACAACCTTTTTTTTAGCCGTCACAGGATCACCTTTATATAAATGACTTTTACGCTGCTATGAAAATACATTTTCATCATGCGTGGTGCCGTTGGCGGCATGGGCAATACCCTGCCAAACTTATACCGCCTGCTTTTTCTTGTAATCCTCAATAGCCTTCTTTAAGGCGTCCGCAGCCAGGTTGGAGCAGTGCATTTTTTGGGGAGGAAGACCGTCCAGCATCTCGGCCACTGCTTTGTTGCTAATTTGCTCAGCCTCATCCAGGGTTTTACCTTTTGCCATTTCCGTAACCATACTACTGGTGGCAATAGCGGCGCCACAGCCAAAAGTCTTAAATTTTATGTCCTTAATAATATTGTCTTCAACCTTTAAGAATATTTTCATGATATCCCCACAAGTTGGGTTGCCAACCTCTCCCACACCGCTTGGATCTGTTATTTCACCGACATTCCTGGGATTTGTAAAATGCTCCATGACTTTATCGGTATACATAATTTTCAGGACTCCTTTATTATAGTTTTTGGAAAGCCCTAATTATATAATTTGGGGCGGGATACACTGTACAAACAAATTCATATGGGCTTAATTTTTTGTAAAACAATTCTTTGCCCTTAAGTTTTGTCTCCGCAAATAAGCTTTTTGAGATAAGTGAAACATTAGCATTCTTGGCCTCACCTTGTCTCATCAATACGGGCGCCATACATTAGTATACATATTGGGATGCATGACTATTTTCATAATAATTTGCACCCACACTTATCATGGGATGCAATTTTTAGTATCTATTCGCCCTTTGGAACCTCCTTGCAGCACATCCCGGCTTCCTCAGCCTCGCTGCATAAGTCCGCCAGGCTGATTCCGTCCAGCACTGCGGCAATACCGTCCCGCACCCTGGCCCATACCGTCCTGGTTATACAGTAGTCCGCTTCGTCGCAGCATCCCTGGTCCTCTTCGCTAACGCAGTAGACCGGCGCTATTGGCCCCTCCAGTACCCGGACTATATCTCCCACCCTAATCAAACCAGGCTCCCTGGCCAGGATATATCCTCCCTGAGCGCCCCGCACGCTTTTAACCAGGCCGGCTTTGCGCAACATGGCCATGAGCTGTTCCAGATAGTTTTCTGAAAGATGCTGGCGTTCTGCCACACTCTTTAAAGGAATTGGCTTAGCGCCGTAATGCTGCGCCAGGTCAAACACAGCTTTTAAACCATAGTGTCCCCTGGTGGAAAGCCGCAATTTATGCACCTCCTGAAAATAACGGAGCATCCCGGGTTTCATAGCGCATTAACAGGATATAATCATCCAAATACAAGTTTCTCTCAAGATACATCACCTGAAGCAAATTAGCCAACCCGCCAGCCGGACAAAGTTATCTGCACCATGTTTTATCACAGGTTTCGCAATCATCCGATACCTTGTGGTAAAGCGGCGACATTGCTCTAAGACGATCAATGATGGCAGGCAGCACTTCCAAAAAATAGCTGACATCCTCCTCGTTGTTGTCTTTACCCAGTGTAATGCGGAGTGAGCCATGGGCAATTTCAGGGGGTATCCCCATAGCCAGGAGGACGTGGGAAGGTTCTAAAGAACCGGATGTGCAGGCGGACCCACTGGAGGCCGCCACTCCCTGTAAATCAAGGCTCAGAAGCAACGCTTCCCCTTCAATAAACTCAAATGCAAAATTAACATGGTTGGGAAGGCGCTTGGTTGGGTGTCCGTTGAGACGGACATTGGAGTAGTTTTCCATAACCCCCTTAATAATTTTGTCACGCAGCAAGGTGAGCCGCGCCGCCTCATCTGCCATGGTTTCCATAGCAATTTCGGCCGCCTTGCCGAGGGCGGCTATACCCGGAACATTCTCAGTACCAGGGCGGCGCTTCCTTTCTTGCCCGCCCCCGAGGCTGATCGGCAGCCAGCGGACGCCCTTCCTTATGTAGAGAGCGCCAATTCCCTTGGGCGCATAGATTTTATGCCCGCTTATAGAAACAAAATCAACCAGCAGTTCATCTACGTTTACAGGAATCTTGCCAAAGCTCTGGACAGCGTCGGTGTGAAAAAGAATGCCTTTTTCCCTTGCCAACCGGCCTATTTCGTGTATGGGTTGAATGGTGCCGACCTCATTATTGGCATGCATTATGGTAATCAATATGGTCTTGTCAGTAATTGCCGCGGCAACGCTGTCAGGGCTGACCATACCATCCGCGTCTACCGGCAATACTGTTACCGCGAAACCTTCTTTTTCGAGGGCTTTACAGTTATCAAGGACCGCGTGGTGCTCCACCGAACTTGTGATAATGTGGTTTCCTTTGTTGCGGTTGGCATAGGCCACACCCTTAATGGCCATAAGATCCGACTCGGTGCCGCCGCTGGTAAAGATTACCTCTTCCGGCCTGGACCCGATCGCCCTGGCCACCTTTTCCCTGGCTTCCTCCACTGCCTTCCTGGCCTCACGGCCAAAAAAGTGTACGCTGGATGGATTGCCGAAGGTTTTATTTACGTAGCGGTACATTTCCTCAGCTACAGCCGGATGCACCGGGGTAGTCGCACTGTGGTCAAAATATACCCTTCGCATAAAATTTCCTCCCTTTTAATGATTGGCCCGCTGTCAATTCCTTGATGGATTATTCTTGAATATTTTATTCCTACGAAAACCGTCGGGTATAATGGTAATATTAGCACAACACACTCCGGTTGTCAATTTTCCCGGCACATTTCTTGTAAACACTAAAAAGCCCTGCCTGACCCATCCGAAAAGGGCTTGTCAAACAAGGGCCTTGGAATGCATTTATAATTATTTATTGTTTTGTTTTTCCATCCTGCTCTTAATTTCCCGCTCCAAACCATTACCGGAAGGCTTGTAAAAATTTGACCCTATTAGGCTGCCGGGCAAATATTCCTGCTTGACGTAATTACCCTGATAATCATGAGGATATTTATAGCCTCTGCCGCTGCCCAACATTGTCGCCCCCCGGTAACCAGTCCCCCTTAAATGGGCGGGTACCGGCTCAACCCGTTCTTTTTCAACTGCCTGCAGGGCACCGTTTATACCTGCCACTACAGCATTGCTTTTGGGGGCGGTTGCAATATACAGGGCCGCCTCGGCCAGCACAATCCTGGCTTCAGGCATCCCAATCCTTTCAACCGCTTGTGCTGCCGCCGACGCAACTACCAAGGCTTGCGGATCAGCCAATCCTACGTCCTCGGCGGCATGGATCATAATACGGCGGCAAATGAATTCCGGATCTTCACCCGCATAGAGCATCCTGGCCAACCAGTACAGGGTGGCATCGGGGTCAGAGCCCCTCATACTCTTGATAAAGGCAGATATCACGTCGTAGTGTTCATCTTCCCGGTCATACTTCAAGACTCTTTTTTGGATGGACTCCTCCGCCACCTCCAGGGTTACCCGCCTTACCCCGTCATCACCGGGCATAGTGGTCATAACCGCTAGTTCTATGGCATTCAGAGCTACCCGCGCGTCACCGTTGGCTATACCGGCCAGGTGGTCCAGCGCTTCAGGACTTACCTCGGCATGATATGAGCCCAATCCTCTCTCTTGGTCCTGAAGCGCTCTTAGCAGAATACGCCGGACTGACGCTGTTGACAGAAGCTCAAAACGGTACAACTGGGAACGGGAAAGCAGCGGGCGGTTGACTGCAAACATAGGGTTCTCTGTGGTTGAGCCGATCATAATCACCAGGCCATTTTCCACAAATGGGAGCAGCGCATCCTGCTGGGCTTTATTAAAACGGTGAATTTCATCAATAAACATAATTGTTTTTTTATTGTAAAGAGAACGTCTCTCCCTGGCCTCCTCAATCACCCTTCTGATATCGGCTACTCCTGCCATTACTGCGTTGAGAGTTTCAAAATGAGCCCTGGTCATACCGGCGATTATAGTAGCCAGGGTGGTCTTGCCTGTGCCTGGCGGGCCAAAAAAAATTACTGAGGCCAGGCGGTCAGCTTCGATGGAGCGCCTCAGCGGAGTCCCTTTACCCACGATCCCGCTCTGTTCTTCAAACTCATCCAACGTCCTGGGCCGCATGCGCAGGGCCAGGGGGGCATTTTGTGTTATTTTTTTGTCCATAGCATGAACAAATAGATTCAAACCGGTAATCACCCTACCTTTAGTATAATCGAGTAGGGTAGCGCCGCAGTAATTTTCTGCGGCGTTATCCCTCTCACAGAACCGGACTTACGGGCCTCGTATCCGGCTCCTGATAAACCTCAGTCACTTCTCCCAAAAGTGATGCAAAATGCC
>NZ_QFGB01000091.1:0-10474 GCF_004369245.1 Pelotomaculum sp. FP
GAATATGACACCATCTCCGATAAAGCGCTGGCTGTTGGCGGAGGGGTTTTGGAGGCGGTATATCATTTCCTTAACAGCAACCAGTGAACACATTGAATTACGCAAAGGAACATGATTTGTAATGAAGGATTATCAATCCTGAACGGGTTCCTAAGGTCAGGATTGGGTGCAGCGATTGGCTCCGTCTAGTTTAAAAAAAATTAGTTGCCAGGGATTATTTCCGGGGGTAACTAATTTTTTTGCTCAAGGATTAGTTATACTTCTTGAAAAATGTTGACATATGCCCAAAACCAATTTAAGATAATAATGGGCATATACCTATTTTAGTAAGGCTAGGAATAGTTTTTATAATTTCGTGTAATCGCGATTATTCTAATAAAACGGAGGTGGACAGTTATGCCAGGAGGAGACAGGACTGGCCCGCTGGGATTAGGAGCTCGTACAGGTAGAGCAGGCGGGTATTGCGCAGGCTTTGGAGCGCCGGGTTATATGAATCAGGTACCTGGCTTTGAATATGGCCCTGGACGTGGACAGGGGGCAGGTTTCGGCCCGGCCGGCGGCCGGGGAGCCTTCCGGGGACGCCGTTTGGGGCGTTCTTTTAGTGGCGGTTATCAGTATAGCGCTCCAGCATACATTCCTATTCTTTCAAAATTTTTGCTTCATTTGTCAGATAAGCAACTTTCCCTGATGGAAAAAAGGCTCGCAGAACTGGAAGTTTTAAAGAAAAGTAAGGATTAGTAACTATCAACACAAAAACATAAATGGCATACACAAAAGGTGGCTCTGCAGTAAGAAATCTTTAACATTAAGATGGCGGGGTCACCTCTTCTTTATGGTTGTAACTGTGGCGCCTTGCGTTTTGGTTTCCATAATTGCTAATAGGATGACGGCAAAATGATGTTTCATTCATAAACTGCTATTGCTCATGCTTGTGCCTTTGAATGAATTAATAATTGACATATGCTCTAAATAATTTATACTTAATATATGAAAAACGCCCATTGTGTCAATGAATAACATATTATGCCATAAGAGAAGATATGGGTTCTATGACAGGAAGGAGCAGGTTCATGTGCAGGTAAGTATTACCCGGTTTTTGCCAATCATGGAGGAGTTGAGAATGAAAAATGTAGTCCCGGTAAATAAGTGAAATATGGTAGAATAAATATAAATAAGAATATTGAAAGGGGAATGCCAAGTTGGCAAGACCGCCTAAATTGAGAAGGGTTGAATTCATTCCAAATATACAGCACTTTGTGCCTTTAAGCATACAAACAAATACTATCGGAGAAAACGTTTTACTGATTGAGGAAATTGAAGCTATACGTTTAAAGGATCTAGAAAAACTGGAGCAGGAAGAGTGTGCCGAAAAAATGGAAGTATCTAGGCAAACCTTCCAGCGGATCCTCAATAATGCAAGGGAAAAAATTGCCGACAGCATTATAAAAGGAAAAGCTATACGTATAGAAGGCGGGAATTTTACCCGCAATATTTGTCCGGTGCGATGTCTTGATTGTGGTAAAGAGTGGAAGGAAAGCTATGAAAACTTTGAAAAAATAATTAATGGCGAATACTCATGTGCGAATTGCCGATCAAAGAAAATAATCTGCCTGCATACCAATGGTCAAAAATTTTGTCGGCGCAATTGCTGGAGAAGGGGAAGGATTGATTAATAAACTATATTTAAAAGAGTCTTGTAAGGCTCTTTTTATTTTTATTGAGTAACAGTGGATATTTCTGGTTTTTGCTGTTTAGAAATATTATCACTGGTTACACTGCTTTGTAATTATTGACAGATTGGTGAAAGAGTGCTATTATTCTTTATAGCCAAATGGGCAAAAGCCCATAATACCCATTGGTCAGCAGCGGAGATGCAGTTGAATTCTTGGCATTTGAATTCTTATCTTAAATTCTATTAAGGACGTGACTGTATGTACGATGAGGTCTATAATGATACGGTATTTGACCATTTCATGAACCCTAGAAATGCTGGAGTGATAAACGATGCAGATGGATTTGGGGTTTGTGGTGATCCTGGTTGCGGTGATTTTTTGACCATATATATCAAAGTTGCAAACGACACCATTGCGGATATAAGCTTTCTTGTTTTCGGATGCGCTGCTGCAATAGCAACAAGCAGTATGACAACTGAACTGGCCAAAGGTAAGACGTTAGAGGAAGCAATAAAAATAACTGAAGATGATATTATAGAGGCATTGGGCGGGCTGCCGGAGCATAAGCAGCATTGTTCAAACCTTGGGGTAAAAGCTTTAAGAAGCGCTATTGAGAATTACTATAATAAAACAATTGAGAAATACCAATAGGGTAATTAACTATTTATCATCTTTTAAGTTATGGAGGCTCCCAGCATGATTTTAGAACGTGTTTATGATTCAGCCCTGTCAAGGCTTGCAGGGAAAAAAATAAAAGAGGTCAGGATAGGCCTGGAATTGATGGCTGTTGAACTGGATGACGGGGCAATAGGCGTTACCTATGTATTAAGAAAAGAAATAGGTCATGCCTGTGCAGCGCTTCCCAAGGCCGGAAGCCTTTTGGGAATGCCTGCCGGGGAGGTTGCCGGGTGGACTCTGCAAGGCAGAAATGTGATAACCGTTGCAATGGGGTTAGCTGTATTAAATTCTGTAGCTGAATTCGATAAGCTGGAACAGGTGGAAAATCCGTCCGGCGCAGACGCAATATTTTCTGTAGAAATTCAACCCACTGATACCGTCGGGATAATTGGTCATATCGGTCCTATTATTGCGAATCTGAATGGCAAAGTCCACCGTCTGTTAATTTTTGAAAGAGGTGAGAGCGCCACCGGGCATGTTTACCCGGAGTCGGCACAACCTGAACTTTTACCGGAGTGTAAGGTGGTTTTTATCAGCAGCACATCTCTTATCAACAGAACACTGGAAAAACTCTTAAATTATTGCACCGGGGCTCGAGATGTGGTTATGGTAGGTTCCAGCACGCCTTTATACCCCGACGCTTTTAGCGGTTCCGGGGTTACTGTCCTTTCAGGAACAAGATGGCAATTGTCACATAGAGACGCTATTCACCTTGGTATAAGCCAGTGCGCCGGAATGAAGCAATTAATCAAGTACGGGCAGAAGATGTCAGTAAAAGTTAAGTAATAAAAAAAATCTGCCAGAGTTAATTTTTATACCATTAATGGTTACTATGTTGCATAATGGATGTATGGTTATTCATCAATTTAAAAAAATTGCCGAGGATTGTCCCATTTTAGTATATATGATATAATTTATTAACTTCTGCGGAAGTTTTATTTAGCGTTCCTTGCAAGAGGAGGCTTAAACTCCATGCATTTAGAAGTAAGAGTGTTTAGTGGGTTGGAAAAACATATTCCGGGCGCCCGCTTCGGACAGCCTATAAAGGTAAATATCACGGAGCATTTTACCTGCAGGATGCTTTTGGACAAGCTCAATATTCCGGAAAAAGAGGTATTTATTGTACTTGTAAACGGTGTGAACAAGGCGCTTGATGACGCGCTTGCTGATGGTGACCGCATATCTCTTTTCCCGCCGGTTGGTGGAGGTTGATATTATGCTGACCGAGGTAGGAACGGGGCAACATTCGTGGACGCCCTTTTAATTTTTAACGGCATTTATTTAGATTAATTTTTTGAGTAATTGACTCGTCAAATGACTGGACAACATTTGGGAAGGTGATAAGAATGCGGGATACCTATCAGCGGGATATTAACTATCTAAGGGTTTCTGTTACTGATCGCTGCAATCTGCGCTGTGTTTACTGTATGCCGGCTGAAGGCGTTAAGGCTCTTCCCCACGACGAGATTTTACGTCTGGAGGAAATAGAAACCATCGTTAGAGCTGCCAGTCTTACAGGAGTCAAAAAGATACGCCTGACCGGTGGGGAGCCGCTGGTGCGTTTAGGGCTGGAAAGCCTGATCCAGCGTATTTCGAACATCCCGGGCATAGACGACCTTACCCTGACCACCAACGCCCTGCTTCTACCAGGCCATGCGTCTTCTTTAAAGGAAGCAGGTGTTAAAAGGGTGAACATAAGCCTGGATACCCTGCGGACGGAACGCTACCGTGAAATAACCAGAGGCGGCGATCTTGCTACAGCTTGGGAAGGCATCAATGCTGCATTGGACGCCGGAATGCACCCGGTCAAGATCAATACGGTGGTGATGCGCGGCTTCAACGACGACGAAGTGGTGGCAATGGCCCGGCTCACTTTAAACAGGCCGATCCATGTGCGTTTTATCGAGGTGATGCCGATCGGCTCCTCAAATTCCTGGACCAACGGGCGCTTTGTGCCGACTGAGGAAATTATAGCGCAGATAAGCTCCAAACTAGGCCCGCTCCTTCCGGCCAAGATGTCTTCCGGCAGCGGTCCCGCCAAGTATTATCAACTGAAAGGCGCGGAAGGCACGATTGGCTTTATTGCCTCGATGAGCGAGCATTTCTGCCAGAGCTGCAACCGACTGCGTCTTACAGCGAACGGCGCTTTGCGGCCGTGTCTTTACGACAGCCGCGAGGTAGACCTTAAGACACCCCTGCGTGCTGGAGCCGATCTCAAAGAACTCGCGGATTTATTTATGGATGCGGTAGCTCTCAAACCGGATCGCCACCATATGCTGGAGGGCTGGCGTGACAAAAGCAGGGTTATGTCCCAAATCGGCGGCTGATCACAGCACAACACCGTTTACGGAAAGGGAGTACTATGAATGGGTATAATAAAAGCGGTATGCGCCAGTGCCGAAAAAGGAATGCGTAAAAAGGATGTTGGGGAAGGATTGCTGGTGCAGGAGCATGGCCTGCAGGATGATGCCCACGCCGGTTCCTGGCACCGCCAGGTCAGCCTGTTGGCCATGGAAAGCATTGACAAAATGAAAGCGCTGGGTCTTGATGTGGGACCCGGTGATTTTGCCGAAAATTTGACCACCGAAGGAATTGACCTGGTCCACCTGCCTATCGGTACCCGGTTGAGAATCGGAGCTGAGGCAATAGGGGAGGTCACACAGATCGGTAAGGAATGCCACAACAGGTGCGCTATTTATTATCAGGCGGGTGATTGTGTGATGCCGAAAGAAGGCATTTTCATCCGGGTTCTGAACGGTGGTACGGTCAAAAACGGCGACACCATAGAAGTGATATCTTAACTGTGTTTTAAAGCAGCTTATACGTTCCGATGCGGGTGCGAATTCATTCGCACATGACCCACAAGGAATGCAGTAGAAATCCCCAGATCTGCTTCGCTGCACAAGTATGATTTAAATCGCGCTCCCATTATGAACCAGCTCAGGTATACAATGCTGGCGCATCGTAATAACATTTCGCTTTTTAAGGCCGGGAGGTCAAGTATGGAAAGGACGATACCCGTGATCGGTCTGGCCGGTTACTCCGGCTCCGGCAAAACAACATTTCTTGAAAAGCTGATAGTTGCATTAAAGGGCCGGGGCTACCGGGTGGGCGTGATCAAACACACGAGCCACCCGGTTGAATTTGACCGGCCCGGCAAGGACACCTGGCGGCACGCCCGGGCCGGCGCCGATGTGGTAGCCCTTGCTTCCCCGGACAACGTGGCTGTGGTCAGGAAGTTTCAAGCCGCTCCCGGTCCGGAAGATGTCCTTCCGCTGGTGGATGGAGTGGACCTGATCATCATCGAGGGTTTTAAAAAGGGCAGCTGGCCCAAAATAGAAATTATACGCGATGGAGTACCGGAGCGCCCGGTTATACCGGCGGAGGAACTGCTGGCTGTGGTAGGCGGGCCTGCTCCGGTAGAGGGCGTTCCTTTTTATGGTTTTGAAGACGCGGCGGCGGTGGCGGACCTGATCGAAAGGCAATATCTCAAGAAAAGCTGTCATGTATAGACCTTTACACTTCATGATGATCAAAGGAGCGTAACAAGGTGCAAACAAGAAGTCTCACAGCGGAGCAGCATGAGCTGTACAAAAGGAATATATTACTGACCGGCGTTGGTGTGGCAGGGCAGGAAAAACTGCTGAACTCCGGCGTGCTGTTGGTAGGAGCCGGCGGTCTGGGTTCGCCGGTTGCTTTTTACCTTGCGGCCGCAGGAGTAGGACGGATGGGATTGATTGATGCGGATACAGTGGGGCTTTCCAACTTGCAGCGGCAAATTTTACATGCTGTACCAGACCTGGGCCGTCCTAAGGTTGTTTCGGCAGGTGAGAAGCTGCACGCGCTCAACCCGGATTTAATTTTGGACCTTCACCAGGAACTCTTTGACGTTAGAACCGCTGCCGATTTGGTTCCGAACTACGATATTGTCATTGACTGTACCGATAATTTCCACGCGAGGTATGTCATCAATGAAGCCTGTCTCAAGGCGAACAAGCCTTTTGTTTATGGCGGGGTGCTGGCCTGGGCCGGCCAGATGTTCACGGTTTTACCCGGCCGGGGGCCCTGCTTCAGGTGCATCTTCCGCAACGACCCGCCTGCCGACGCTCCCTCCACTTCGGAGTTGGGCATTCTCGGTGCGGTCCCAGGGGTAATCGGGGTATTGCAGGCTTCCGAAGCCATTCGCTACATCCTCGGGACAGGGGAACTGCTGGTGGGAAGGATGCTGATCTATGACGCGCTTTCAGCTTCGTTCTGTGAAGTTTCTCTGGAACGGGACAGTGAATGCCCGTCCTGCGGCAACATGAACTGTGATTAATTTTTATTTAGAATCGAAAAAGAAAGGGTGGGCAAAATGTCAGAAATAGCGTCTGAAGTTTTGGAAGCAGTGCAAAGAGCGGCCAAGGATGGCCGGATTAGCTGTACGGAAGCCAGAAAATTGGCGGAAGAGCTTAAAGTTCCGGTGGGGGTTGTGGGTGAGGCAGCCGACGAGCTAAAAGTTAAAATCAAGGCCTGTGAGCTTGGCTGTTTCTGATTACGCTGTTTTTCATTGCAAACAAAGATTAGCAAACATAATGCAATTTCAATTAAAACAGTTGTTGGATTTGGGTCGTAGGGTGTAAGGCATAAAAGAATATTTTATAGATTCAAGGCGGTATCTTAAGAGACCACCTACGCCCTACGCCTTATGCCTTACGACTTTTTAACTTTTGAGGTGTTACATGGCCGAACTATTTAATGCTTTAACGGTGCACAAAGCACGGGCGGCTTTAGCCCTGCACCTGCCGCCGGCCAAGCCGGGTGTTAAACTGGCTCTGCTGGAAAGTCTGGATCACCGGCTTGCTCAGGAAGTACGGGCGTCGGAAGATGTACCCGGCTTTGACCGTTCAACGGTAGACGGCTATGCCGTGCGGGCAAGGGATACTTACGGGGCCACCGAGGGTATGCCTTCATATGTCGATATCGCCGGTGAGGTGACGATGGGCCGGGCGCCGAAGGGTGGGGTCAGAACCGGTCAAGCCTGGCGGATAGCCACCGGCGGCATGCTGCCGGCGGGGGCCGATGCCGTAGTCATGGTTGAATATACTGAAGAACTTGACGCGCGCACCATCGGCGTCACCAGGCCGGTGGCCCCCGGTGAAAATGTGGTACGGCGGGGTGAGGATATCGGCGCGGGAGAGATCGCGTTACCCGCCGGTCACCGGATCAGGCCCCAGGACCTCGGCATGCTGGCGGCAGTCGGTATCACCCAGGTTGAGGTGGTCCCGCCTCTAAAGGTCGGCATCATATCAACGGGGGATGAGCTGGTTGGTCCGGCAGACACTCCCGGACCCGGCCAGGTCAGGGATATTAATTCCTATGCCCTTTACGGCGCGGTACATAATTGCGGGGGGGAACCCCGGCTTTACGGGATGGTCAGGGACATATATGAAGAGTTAAAGATAACTCTTGAGCAGGCCTTGCAGGAAAACGACCTGGTGCTCCTGTCGGGGGGAAGTTCAGTGGGCGCCCGGGACGTGGCGGCCAGAGTAATCGACGCGATGGGAGAACCCGGGGTGCTGTTCCACGGCATTTCGGTTAAACCGGGCAAGCCTACCGTTGGGGCGGTTGTGAACGGCAAACCGGTCTTCGGCCTGCCGGGTCACCCGGCTTCCGCCATGGTTATTTTTGAATTGATGGTGGCGCCTTTGTTGCGTACAGGAGGCTATCATTTTGATGGAGAGGACCACCCGCTGGATTTTCCTCTGCGGGCTGTTATTACCCGCAATCTTCACTCGGCTGCCGGCCGCGAGGATTACATCAGGGTCAAGTTGTCCAGCCGTGATGGACAGTTTTATGCCGACCCGATTCTGGGTAAGTCCGGCCTGATCGGGACTATGGTCAAGGCCGATGGTCTGGCCCACATCCCGTTCGGTAAAGAAGGTGTTGAGGCCGGAGAACTGGTGGAAGTGAAATTATTTTAAAAGATAATAGGGGTTGAATCAGTATGAAGCGCAAGGTGTATCTGGACGACTTGCCCTGGGAAGAAGCCCTGGAAAACTATTTGACTTATCTTGAGAGGATCGGAGCGCTGCATCCCGGCCGGCCGGAGTCCATCAATGTGGAAGAAGCCCTTGGGCGGGTCACCGCCGCTCCTGTCTATGCCCGTATTTCTTCACCCCATTACCATGCCTCGGCCATGGACGGCATGGCTGTTAAGTCAGCTGACACCTACGGGGCCTCCGAAACCACTCCGAAGCATTTGAAAGTCGGGGCGGAGGCTGTTCTTGTTGATACCGGAGATCCCCTCCCGGCAGGTTGCGACGCGGTAATAATGATCGAAGACGTGCATTACGTGCAGCCCGACGTGATAGAAATCATCCAGGCCGCCCATCCCTGGCAGCATGTCCGTATGGTGGGGGAGGACGTTGTCGCCACAGAAATGATCCTGTCCGCCAACCAACTGATCAGGCCTGTAGATATCGGCGCGGCCCTGGCGGGCGGCATCCTTAAGATATACGTCCACCCGAAGCCGAAAGTTGCCATATTACCTACCGGCACGGAATTGGTCCAGCCCGGTACGGAGTTGAAGCCGGGAGATATTATCGAATATAATTCCCGCCTGCTGGGCGCTATGGTGAAACAGTGGGGGGCTGTCTCCATGCGCCGGGAGATTACCGTTGATAATTTTAAAAGCCTGCAGGAAGTAGTTGCCTCTGCTGTCGACGAGGCCGATATTGTTTTAATCAATGCCGGGTCATCAGCCGGAAGCGAGGATTTTACCGCCGATGTGATCAGCTCCCTGGGCAAGGTCCTGGTGCATGGGGTTGCCACCAGGCCGGGCAAGCCCGTAATCCTGGGTGAGGCGCATGGAAAACCGGTAGTCGGTGTGCCGGGTTATCCGGTTTCGGCTTACCTGGGTCTCGACCTTTTCGTTAAGCCGCTAATTTGCAGGAAACTGGGCGTCGTGCCGGCCCAGCGCAGTACAATCGAAGCCATCATCTCCAAGAAAATGGTATCCCCCCTGGGGGTTGAGGAATTTGTCAGGGTCAAACTGGGTCAGGTTGGCGAGCGAGTTATCGCTACCCCCATCTCGCGTGGCGCAGGTGTGTTGATGTCCCTGGTGCGGGCCGACGGGATGATCCGGTTGCCCCGCTTGTCGGAAGGCTATAAAGCCGGTGAAAAGGTCCCCGTGGAATTATTCCGGACACCGGAGGAAATCAGGGAAACCAGCGTGATCATCGGCAGCCACGACATAGCTCTGGATGTACTGGCCAACTACCTGCGGCAAAAGTATCCTGCCGCCACCCTTTCATCTGCCCACGTGGGCAGCCTGGGCGGACTGACTGCCTTGAAGCGCGGTGAGGCGCATTGTGCAGGTACGCACCTTTTGGATGAGGAAACCGGTACGTATAACGTGCCTTATATTGAGAGGCTTCTGCCGGGGCGGGAAGTAGTCCTGGTAAACCTGGCGCACCGGGAGCAGGGTCTGATCGTGGCCGCCGGCAACCCCAAGGGTATTCAGGGACTGGCAGACCTCACCCGGCCGGATATAACCTATGTCAACCGCCAGCGTGGCGCCGGCACCAGGATCCTGTTGGATTACCTGTTAAGGAAAGCCGGTATCGAGCCTGACCTTATCCAGGGTTACGAACTTGAGGAGTACACTCATATGAGTGTTGCCGCCGCCGTTAAGTCCGGGTCGGTAGACGCCGGGTTGGGCATCAGGGCTGCGGCCCAGGCTCTGGAATTGGATTTTATAGCTATTGAGGAAGAGCGCTATGATCTCTGCATCCCGGCGGAATTCTGGGAAACCCCCCATATCCAAAGAATGCTGGTCGTCATGGCCGAGCCCTCCTTTCAGGAAGAGGTAAGAAACCTGGGCGGCTATGACCTGCGTGACTGCGGGCGGGTAATGTGGAGGAGTAAAACAATCCAGGGTTAAGACTGTTCACACGCTGCATAGAAAAATCCGCTTTCAGAGTGAAAAGAACTCGTGGCGGATTTTTTTGTTTTAATGTCAGGGATGGAGCAGGAAATTTTAACAGGTAAAGATAATTATTAGCTCTAAAGGGTGGTAATTATTGTTTTAAGGTTTATCTTGCAGCCAATCGGGCGCCGATATTTATGCAGCTTTTTCCTGG
>NZ_QFGB01000092.1:0-10180 GCF_004369245.1 Pelotomaculum sp. FP
GCAAAACATATATTGTGCAATTTTTAAGTTTTTCCAAACAAAAATTGTGCAAATTTTGCAGTTTGAATAGAAATTTTAAGCCTAATTATTGTGCAAATCGCTAGGACAAAGATTCTGCAAAATTACACTATAAAACAACGTTTCAATCCACGCACCCGCAGGGGGTGCGACTGAGGTGATGGTGTGATACTTGTTAGGCAACCTGTTTCAATCCACGCACCCGCAGGGGGTGCGACGCGTCCCGCTGGGTTCCTTGGTATAAAACAACGTTTCAATCCACGCACCCGCAGGGGGTGCGACCTGGCCGCCTCATTAGCCTCAGCCTCCAGTTGGCGTTTCAATCCACGCACCCGCAGGGGGTGCGACGGGTTGTTCTAGGCGTAATAACCGCCTGATGGAGTTTCAATCCACGCACCCGCAGGGGGTGCGACAACTCGCCGCCGGGTACTGTAGCTACCATGGCGAGTTTCAATCCACGCACCCGCAGGGGGTGCGACCCGCATTGGTGCTGTTAGTACGGTTACTGCCTGTTTCAATCCACGCACCCGCAGGGGGTGCGACGCGCTCCGGCATCCCCGACACACACCCGAGGCGTTTCAATCCACGCACCCGCAGGGGGTGCGACCATCGTATTTCTCAGCCAGGTCAACAAACCACTGTTTCAATCCACGCACCCGCAGGGGGTGCGACGCTTGTCCACGTCGACATCTCCTTACTCATTTGTTTCAATCCACGCACCCGCAGGGGGTGCGACGCCCATTAGCTTTCATGTTCATAATCTCATGGAGTTTCAATCCACGCACCCGCAGGGGGTGCGACAGCTTCCTGGACATCCTCTTTTGTAATCTCTGGGTTTCAATCCACGCACCCGCAGGGGGTGCGACCCACCTTAGAGGTGGTGTTTTTGTTTAATGGTGGTTTCAATCCACGCACCCGCAGGGGGTGCGACCCAGAAGAGGCTTGCCGAAGAGCACGAACGGGAGTTTCAATCCACGCACCCGCAGGGGGTGCGACCCATGCCCCGCGTCAATGTTCAATTTCCAGACGTTTCAATCCACGCACCCGCAGGGGGTGCGACAAACCAAGGTGGTGAATTAAGTGCAGGTTGGTGTTTCAATCCACGCACCCGCAGGGGGTGCGACTTTGGGTATGGCCGGCCAGCGCTTCTCTTTGAGGTTTCAATCCACGCACCCGCAGGGGGTGCGACAAAATTTAGCCAACCGTGCAGCTTCATCATCGGTTTCAATCCACGCACCCGCAGGGGGTGCGACGGTGCTTTGAGTGATTTTGCAGTGTCGTAAACGTTTCAATCCACGCACCCGCAGGGGGTGCGACACTCTGTGTCAGTGCCACACGTTGGGCAAAATGGTTTCAATCCACGCACCCGCAGGGGGTGCGACATGCCTTTGGGCAAAGCTTTGTAACCACCGATGGTTTCAATCCACGCACCCGCAGGGGGTGCGACACATAATTTGGTTTGGTTTCAAACCAAGGTGGTGTTTCAATCCACGCACCCGCAGGGGGTGCGACTTGGGGCAGTATTTATGGCTGTAAACACACAAGTTTCAATCCACGCACCCGCAGGGGGTGCGACTGGTGCAGCCGCACTTAGGGCAAGTTGCCATAGTTTCAATCCACGCACCCGCAGGGGGTGCGACAGATACTCGTGGAGCAGCTTTATGTGCTGTCTGTTTCAATCCACGCACCCGCAGGGGGTGCGACACGATAAGCTTGTGAGCAAATTGTCACCACCTTTAGTTTCAATCCACGCACCCGCAGGGGGTGCGACACAAGATAACAAACGAGAGGTGATTTAATCATGTTTCAATCCACGCACCCGCAGGGGGTGCGACAAGCAATGATCGCTTCGGTACCCAGCGCTTGGAAGTTTCAATCCACGCACCCGCAGGGGGTGCGACATGCACTGGCTTGCGCCTCCTCAATCAACCTCTGTTTCAATCCACGCACCCGCAGGGGGTGCGACTATAACTCGCTGAACGGGCACATGACCGACATGCGTTTCAATCCACGCACCCGCAGGGGGTGCGACTGCGGTTTGCGTGGTCTTTGTCGGCGGTAACTGGTTTCAATCCACGCACCCGCAGGGGGTGCGACTTAGCGCTCACACGCCTACTACCTATTACGCTGTTTCAATCCACGCACCCGCAGGGGGTGCGACCCTATTCAAACTGCTTACTCCTTACGAAGGATGGTTTCAATCCACGCACCCGCAGGGGGTGCGACTGCCAATATTGCGGCCATAAATGGGCTGATAAGTTTCAATCCACGCACCCGCAGGGGGTGCGACGTGCGGTTTGCGTGGTCTTTGTCGGCGGTAACTGGTTTCAATCCACGCACCCGCAGGGGGTGCGACCCAAGATTAAGCGCGTTCATACACGCCTCTTTGTTTCAATCCACGCACCCGCAGGGGGTGCGACTAAACCTTTGGCAATGCTTAAGCCAACACGCTTGTTTCAATCCACGCACCCGCAGGGGGTGCGACGATTAGTGCTTGGATTATTTCTTCGTCGCGTGGTTTCAATCCACGCACCCGCAGGGGGTGCGACTGGACCGTCAGGGATTTAGGACCGATACTTACGGTTTCAATCCACGCACCCGCAGGGGGTGCGACTAGTAGTGCTCGAAAATGACCCTTTGCTTAAAGGTTTCAATCCACGCACCCGCAGGGGGTGCGACGCGGATGTTTTGAGGATTACTGTGGAGAGCGGGTTTCAATCCACGCACCCGCAGGGGGTGCGACGTAGGGTAGATGTTTACGACGATGAGATATTCGATGTTTCAATCCACGCACCCGCAGGGGGTGCGACATGGGTTGGTGCTAAAGACAGTGATGGTTATGGTTTCAATCCACGCACCCGCAGGGGGTGCGACCTTGGGCTAGATATGAGTATAGCTTGAGTTATGTTTCAATCCACGCACCCGCAGGGGGTGCGACCAAATCCAGCTTTAATCATGGGCATATAGCGAGTTTCAATCCACGCACCCGCAGGGGGTGCGACGGCGCACGCTCATATGACCCAGTATTTTTAATTTTGTTTCAATCCACGCACCCGCAGGGGGTGCGACCCTGCCCTAAATGGCGAATGTTCTCATTTGCGGGTTTCAATCCACGCACCCGCAGGGGGTGCGACTGGAGCCGTATTAACTGAGGTACAGACGGCATTTGTTTCAATCCACGCACCCGCAGGGGGTGCGACTTCACATAATGGACAATATTTTACAGTCATCAGTTTCAATCCACGCACCCGCAGGGGGTGCGACCGGTCAATACCGGCACTGCTAACGTAGCTATCGGTTTCAATCCACGCACCCGCAGGGGGTGCGACTTCATCCTTGTCGTATCCCTGTTCTTGTTCAAAGTTTCAATCCACGCACCCGCAGGGGGTGCGACGCGTACCTGACTCCCGCACCTACGTCGTACGTGTTTCAATCCACGCACCCGCAGGGGGTGCGACGATGGCCGCAGGCGTAGAGGGCGGGCTAAACAGTGTTTCAATCCACGCACCCGCAGGGGGTGCGACTCCGTGCCAACAGTAACATTGCCGGCCACGGCAGTTTCAATCCACGCACCCGCAGGGGGTGCGACCTAATCTGGGACTAAAAAAACCACTTGGAAACGAGTTTCAATCCACGCACCCGCAGGGGGTGCGACACGGACGGACGGTGGATGATATGACCACGCAGGTTTCAATCCACGCACCCGCAGGGGGTGCGACTCAAGTTTCCTCGCCTTCTTCCGGTGGCTCTAAGTTTCAATCCACGCACCCGCAGGGGGTGCGACAATCTCCTGCTGGCCGTCTTTGTACGTCACCCGGTTTCAATCCACGCACCCGCAGGGGGTGCGACTATCACTCCACCAGGAAATAATCGATACGCTATATGTTTCAATCCACGCACCCGCAGGGGGTGCGACGTCAGCTGCCCAGGTCCGCAAGCTCATCGGCCAAAAGTTTCAATCCACGCACCCGCAGGGGGTGCGACGGGGCCAGGGTAACGCTACCGGAGGGCGGTGGTGTTTCAATCCACGCACCCGCAGGGGGTGCGACGGGCGTATCTGGACGATTGATAAACATTTTTTTGTTTCAATCCACGCACCCGCAGGGGGTGCGACTCTCAGCTTCCCGGTAAAGGCAGCGAATAAGAGTTTCAATCCACGCACCCGCAGGGGGTGCGACGCCTTACCGGGGGGCAGTGGTGCTTACACCCGGTTTCAATCCACGCACCCGCAGGGGGTGCGACACAAAGGACTCCGGCATCAAGGCAACTTCATCGTTTCAATCCACGCACCCGCAGGGGGTGCGACTAGCCAGGCGGATGTTCCCCTTCGCCCACCGGGTTTCAATCCACGCACCCGCAGGGGGTGCGACTTAGGTGATGCCTAAAGCGATGGCAAGTGATTGTTTCAATCCACGCACCCGCAGGGGGTGCGACGCTATACACCAGCAGGCGGCACAAGTACTGGCTGTTTCAATCCACGCACCCGCAGGGGGTGCGACTGAGTATCTTAAGGATCCTAATCTAAACGCCACGGTTTCAATCCACGCACCCGCAGGGGGTGCGACCGATGAGCTTGAGGCTAATATCGTAAAAGAGTGGTTTCAATCCACGCACCCGCAGGGGGTGCGACCAGTCCATCAAGTCGCCTTAAGCTACTTTCTAGTGTTTCAATCCACGCACCCGCAGGGGGTGCGACGTGTATGAGGCGGTGGAGCAGGGGTTGATACGGGTTTCAATCCACGCACCCGCAGGGGGTGCGACTCTCACAAAGTGGAATAGTAACAAAATATGATGGTTTCAATCCACGCACCCGCAGGGGGTGCGACTATTAATGGATTGGCATTAGCAGTTGTAGCAATGTTTCAATCCACGCACCCGCAGGGGGTGCGACTTAACCCAATATCGATATTTTCAATCATATTTGTTTCAATCCACGCACCCGCAGGGGGTGCGACATGTTCGGGTAATTGTTTCAATTGTATCACCAAGTTTCAATCCACGCACCCGCAGGGGGTGCGACTAGCGTGTAGAGTCCATTCACCACTGTTAAACGTTTCAATCCACGCACCCGCAGGGGGTGCGACTTGGTTGTATTTTAAAATTTTTGTCAATCATTGGTTTCAATCCACGCACCCGCAGGGGGTGCGACGGAATTTAATTGAAAACAAAAAGATTTATGCAGTTTCAATCCACGCACCCGCAGGGGGTGCGACTTGGGATTCTCCTTTTAATGGTATTTTTAAAGGGGTTTCAATCCACGCACCCGCAGGGGGTGCGACTGTGCCTCTTGTGCTAAAGAACATGGAGAAAAAGTTTCAATCCACGCACCCGCAGGGGGTGCGACTTAAGTAAAAGATTTTCAACCTCAGTAAATTTAGTTTCAATCCACGCACCCGCAGGGGGTGCGACACGACCCATGATTATAATATTTTTCATTTTTTGTTTCAATCCACGCACCCGCAGGGGGTGCGACTAGTCTACCCTCTATCCCGTACATTACTTTCGGGTTTCAATCCACGCACCCGCAGGGGGTGCGACCCATATTTTTGAATAAAACTTGCCTTTGGTAATGTTTCAATCCACGCACCCGCAGGGGGTGCGACGTTGCTCAATGCCATAATATAAATAAGAAGCCAGTTTCAATCCACGCACCCGCAGGGGGTGCGACGCAGATGTACAGCATGTGACGAATGGTATCCAGTTTCAATCCACGCACCCGCAGGGGGTGCGACTGGTTGGAATTTTTAAAGAATACATATGGTTTAGTTTCAATCCACGCACCCGCAGGGGGTGCGACGTAAAATTTTATATTCATTTTAACACCTCCTAGTTTCAATCCACGCACCCGCAGGGGGTGCGACGGTATTTTTATATTTGTAATGATTAATTTTAAAATGTTTCAATCCACGCACCCGCAGGGGGTGCGACCAAAGGAGCAAGTACTTTCTCCAGGGTTTTTTGTTTCAATCCACGCACCCGCAGGGGGTGCGACCCAGTTCCTCAAAATCAACATTAAGCCGGTTTGTTTCAATCCACGCACCCGCAGGGGGTGCGACTTCTCGCCATCATCCGGCGCGCTCTGATTGTAAGTTTCAATCCACGCACCCGCAGGGGGTGCGACGTGATAGCGCGCCATGGCATCCTCCAGTTTCATGTTTCAATCCACGCACCCGCAGGGGGTGCGACATACCAAATAAAAAAGATATTGCGGCGGCGATGTTTCAATCCACGCACCCGCAGGGGGTGCGACTGGCCGCTGTCTCTTAGGTCGTCCAGCGTGGGAGTTTCAATCCACGCACCCGCAGGGGGTGCGACCTGTAACGGTAAGCCTAATAAAAAACGTAGCCGTTTCAATCCACGCACCCGCAGGGGGTGCGACAGCTCACGTTGGGACCGGTGGCTCTGCTCATGCGTTTCAATCCACGCACCCGCAGGGGGTGCGACCTTTATAACAGCATTAACCCTCTGCAACTTGCTAGTTTCAATCCACGCACCCGCAGGGGGTGCGACTTTTAATAAAATTGCAATACCCAAAACAACCAGTTTCAATCCACGCACCCGCAGGGGGTGCGACTACAAGTGGGAATTTCCATTAGACCGATTTGAAGTTTCAATCCACGCACCCGCAGGGGGTGCGACGTCAACTAAAAAATCTCAACCTTGGCCCAAAGCCGTTTCAATCCACGCACCCGCAGGGGGTGCGACACATCTTTCTCGGTCCAAAATGACATTGGTCGGGTTTCAATCCACGCACCCGCAGGGGGTGCGACCCTGTTCTAATGTTTCACCAACCAAACCCCAAGTTTCAATCCACGCACCCGCAGGGGGTGCGACCTTGGTCGATAATCATAGTCCTCTTAATCACGAAGTTTCAATCCACGCACCCGCAGGGGGTGCGACTTGGTATCAAGGGTTCTTTGATGTTGCAAGCCGGGTTTCAATCCACGCACCCGCAGGGGGTGCGACCAAGGCGGCTGATGCTGACAAGGTTGTAGCTGTGTTTCAATCCACGCACCCGCAGGGGGTGCGACGGTTCGATTCCTGCCAGGCGCACCAAAATATATGTTTCAATCCACGCACCCGCAGGGGGTGCGACACTTTTATATTTGTTTTGTAGTGTATTTTAACAAGGTTTCAATCCACGCACCCGCAGGGGGTGCGACGCACGGTCAATAGTTGCATGGTAATCACTCACAGTTTCAATCCACGCACCCGCAGGGGGTGCGACCATTTCCGAGTTAAGATCTGCTAATTGATCAAGGGTTTCAATCCACGCACCCGCAGGGGGTGCGACTTCAGATAATTTTTTCATTGTTTCACCTCCTAGTTTCAATCCACGCACCCGCAGGGGGTGCGACTTCAAATATTGAAATACCTGAAGACAAACACGAAGTTTCAATCCACGCACCCGCAGGGGGTGCGACTGCAATTAAACCAGAGCTTTGCACCCTCAACGGTTTCAATCCACGCACCCGCAGGGGGTGCGACGGGTCATCTGGCAGGCCGTCTTTCCAGTCTATATGTTTCAATCCACGCACCCGCAGGGGGTGCGACGCCCTTCAATGGGCTTATCGCCGCTTTTCAGCGTGTTTCAATCCACGCACCCGCAGGGGGTGCGACGCCGGGGTCGGCGTATGAGGCTTGCGGCAGGTGGTTTCAATCCACGCACCCGCAGGGGGTGCGACGCCGGCCTCGAATGATTCACCTAACCAACCGGTGTTTCAATCCACGCACCCGCAGGGGGTGCGACTTGGTCGCCCCTAAAAGATAAGTTTGCTTTCGCTAGTTTCAATCCACGCACCCGCAGGGGGTGCGACTTCGATGGTATTAGGCATGGTATCCCTCCTCTGGTTTCAATCCACGCACCCGCAGGGGGTGCGACGAGTATCGCCAACAAATCAATGCGGGTGTCTTTAGTTTCAATCCACGCACCCGCAGGGGGTGCGACATAACCAGGCGGCTGTTCCCCTTCGCCCACCGGGTTTCAATCCACGCACCCGCAGGGGGTGCGACGTTTATTTCTGTAGCACCAACCGCATCCCATTGTTTCAATCCACGCACCCGCAGGGGGTGCGACGGACACATACAGGGCATCCAACCAGGCTTTCGAGTTTCAATCCACGCACCCGCAGGGGGTGCGACCATTGACCTGGCCCTGATGGTTTAGGTTGTCAGTGTTTCAATCCACGCACCCGCAGGGGGTGCGACGGGGACTCCACAAACCACCTTGATTGGGTAGGGGTTTCAATCCACGCACCCGCAGGGGGTGCGACAAAAACCAACGCAAAAGTTATCACCGTAACCATGTTTCAATCCACGCACCCGCAGGGGGTGCGACCTTGAGGCTGCCAACACCCGCCTGATTAACGCCGTTTCAATCCACGCACCCGCAGGGGGTGCGACCCGACTACAATGTTTTTTACTGCTTCCCACACCGTTGTTTCAATCCACGCACCCGCAGGGGGTGCGACTCACTGCCTACTTTGTAAGCGGCGATACCGGCCTGTTTCAATCCACGCACCCGCAGGGGGTGCGACTAACCAGGCGGCTGTTCCCCTTCGCCCACCGGGTTTCAATCCACGCACCCGCAGGGGGTGCGACGTTGATAACAAATAAGGTGGATCCGCATAAATCAGTTTCAATCCACGCACCCGCAGGGGGTGCGACTCAGCCAAAGAGTGGTGATAATAGGTGTTGTTGTTTCAATCCACGCACCCGCAGGGGGTGCGACTGTCAAAGTGGAAAACCTTTAATCGCAAGGCTTGTTAAGCTTTGTTTCGCGAATCAATTTTTTATGAGGTTTTATTTTGCAAGAAATTAGAAGATAACACAAAAATCCTTTTATATTTGGTCAGTGCGAAACCAATAGAAAATTAATGCCAGCTATAGGTTCGCATCAATAATTAGAATGCCTTCAGGATCGTAGGTTTCTTTAATTCCATAATGCTCTACCCGTCTTTTCCAATTGGCCCCAAGAAAATAATAGCGCAAACTGTCCTTTTCCGGATCAACAATACTCTCTAAACGATGCTTAAGATCTGTAAATTGTGTTGGATCAACCAGGCATTCGAATACAGAATTTTGCACCCTCTGTCCGAAGTTCTTGCATTGCTTTGCAACATTACGTAAACGTTTCTTTCCTGAAGCAGTAGTTACGTTAACATCATAAGTAATGAGCACCATCATTAAGAGCACCTCATTTCCAGAAAAACGGGGGGTAATCTTCTATATCGCCTCTAATATGTCTGGCTAAAAGCATAGCCTGAATGTACGGAACAAGTCCTAATGATACTTTTTCTTCTAAATATGGGTGCATTATCTCCTCCCCCTTACGTTTCTGCCAGGCAAGTAGCACTTCTTTTCTTGTGTTATCATCCATTACGACCGCGCCATTTTCTTTAATGACAAACCCGTTGGCACTAATTTGATTGCGATTTATAAGTGTCAACGCAAGCCTGTCAGCAAAATGGGGTCTTAGTTCTTCCATTACATCGAGTGCAAGACTTGCCCTTCCTGGTCTGTCCCTATGTAGAAAACCCGCTTGGGGATCAAGACCAATACTTTCAAGTGCAGCAACAATTTCATGGGTTAGTAAAGTATACAGAAAAGACAACAAAGCATTTATCCGATCTAATGGTGGACGTCGGTTTCTTTCAGTCATGCTGAAATCTTCCTTTTGGCTAAGTATAAGCTGATTAAATGCAGTAAAGTACAGATATGCTGCTTGTCCCTCCAGACCTCTCAGAGCATGCAAATCTTTAACTTTATCCAATTGCTTCGCCAAATTTGCTAAACCTCTCATAGTGTCGGTCAGTAACTTTATATCGACGACTTGTGAATGATCACGTACTGCACGATGCAAAACTGCTCTACAGTTCATAATTTTAGCTAAAATAAAGTGGTTCGCTAACCTTAGTGTTATGGTATCGTTTTCCGTCCAGCGGTACTGATTTCTTCTTAAGAGGATATTACCGGATACCTTGCCTGTAACACGTCCCATGAATTTTCCGTATTCAGTTAAAAAGGAAAGCGCTACATAGGTGTTCGGTTAACCAGAATTAGGTAACTCATAGATAATAATAAAGAAGGGAAAACCCTCAAGTCGACAGAATCAGGGAATATTCAAGTATAAATAATTTCCAGGAGGTCGCCCTGATGACTG
>NZ_QFGB01000093.1:0-8580 GCF_004369245.1 Pelotomaculum sp. FP
TCGCCTTAGCTGTTCACAATAAATGAATTGAGGCTTATTGGTTTTCCTGTTCCGTGAGCAATATTTATTAATTCTATGTAAACAAGAGAATAAGGGGAGTAGACTCTAAAATTAGGGGTTTAAACCGATATGACCTGACATCAAAAATCTGCGAGCCTTTGTTAAACCCAAAAACCACATTGTATTTTGTATAAGTGGTGTACGTCCCTTTAGCGGCAGCGATGTATTCCGATTTGTCCGGCTCTCCCCATCTCTCCTTTACGGTTTCTATAACAGTGGTTTCCACAGGGAATTCGCAATTTATTATTTTCCCCTGCCGGGCTGACTGCATGATCTCATTCAGTAACGCTGCCTGTGCACCGTCTTTTTGTTCTGAAATTGGACTGCTTAGCTCTGCTGAACTTATCTTTATCTTTTGAATAACGTCCTCCCGGTATTTCTCAACTTCATTGGTTAGCTTGTAGTTATTATTTTTGACCAAATCTAAAAATCCACCTAATGTTGTTATAAACTCGCTGTTGCCAGCGTTTGCAACAGCGTTAAAATAAACCTCCTTGGCTTTCGGATCTAATGTTTTTGAATCATAGCTAAAGAGCGGAGTGTTGTTAGCACCGTATAGGACAAAAGTAACGTATTTTTCATACAATTCCTTTACATCGCTAACTTTCACGGAATCTTTGTGGGCGTCTATAAACTTCTCCTGATTCAATGCCCTTTTTAAGACTTCATCCCAGCCAATAACCAGAGCTGCGTCTTTTGCCGGAACTTTATCGGATTCCTCAGCCATTAGAGCAATATACTCTTTCATGTCGGGAGTTACATAGGAACTAAAATTTTTGTAGAAACCGTAATCAATAATAGGGAAGAAAAACCCCTCAGCAGTTTCCACCTTGTAACCGCCGGCTTTTGTTTTGGCTAATAATTCTTTAAGCTCGGTGTCCTTGATATCAGATTGAGTAATGATGGATTTGTATTCACTATTTATTTTGTTTTGCATACTATCTTCAGTAAACATACGCTCAAATTGTGGGAGATTCTTTTTCTGGATTTTTTCAAATTCGTCCACCATCTTTGAAGCATCTTCTTCAGAAACATTGGAGATGTTGTCTTTTATAAAATTGGCAACTTCTTCCAGTCTGGAATCCGTTTGAGTGAGGGTAAGGAAATCATTCATTACCGTATTTGGTGTTTCAGGTTCAGTCTGCTTATTCGTGGTACATCCAGCTGCTGCAACAACCAGGCTAAAGCAAAAAATTATCAGAGCAAGTTTTTTAAACAATTCATTACCTCCCTCGTAATAAAGGATACATGACTTCTGACCTCTTTCTTTAGAAATAAGGTGTGTCCCCTCTTCCAAATAAGACGGTTTGAAGGAGTGATCCAGTTCAGAGAATATATAAATTAAGGGAACATTCATAAGTTGGAGACCTTCCATCGGGGACATACCTCCGAAGGAGGTGTGTCCCCTTTCCTTGTTCAGAGATGTGTCCCCTTAATTTTACTATCTAACGGGGATCGTACCCGACGACCGACCAGATGCCCGTCTCGTCCTGCCGGACGAGCCGCTGCAGGTAGACCTTGCTAATTGGACCGCTGATAACCTCCACCACTGCCTCAACGCCGTTGTTCGCTGCCAGTTTAAAGGCTTGCTCCGGCACCTTCGGTTCGCCGATGATTCCTTCCGGCGATACCTTCAAGTTGACGAAGGTGAGCGACACCTGCAGGGGATCAAGCTGCCAGGGGCTGCTTCCTCTGTCTACCTGCTGCTGGCCGGCTTTGGCAATCTCCAAGTCCACCGGGACTTTGACCCGGGCCTTGTTGACCAGGTCTTTCCCGGTGTCCGGGAGAGTAAGGCCGGGAGCAATCTGACGGGCCAACTCCACCCGCCGTGACCCTTCGGCTTGAATTTCAAGCCCGTCCTGCCGCCACCGCAACCGTTCCCCCCATACTTCCAACGGGCCGCCGGCAGCGGTGCCAAGCGCGGCATTAGCGGCTGCTTCGAAGGATCCTCTGGCGGCAGTTTCAACAATTGCGGTATCACCGTAATCCAGGACGATACGGTCTTTAAAGGCGAAGATGCGTTTTGACATAGGTTTCCTGGGTGATATCCTCCGCCTCCTCACGGTTTTGCACTTTGAAATAAATGAAACGGTAAAGAGGTTCCCAGGTGGCCAGGCAGATCTGTTCAATGGATCTAAAATCACCCTCCCGTATCTTTTGAAGTTCATCGGCCCCAGTCACAAGTACCAACACCTACTTTCTCCGGCCGGTATTTACCTATAAAAACGATTGAATTACACTCTATGTTACATGGAAATTATGGAAAAAAATAATAACCCCATCAGGATATCGATCCTACTGAGGCTAATTGGATTAACAGGTGAATAAAGTCTCTTAGTCATTATACCTTATTATTTTTACGCTTTATCAAGACAATAATACTGGATCGCATTATTATAGTATGCGGCAAGACCTGGAGCAGGATAATATTACCTGCCATTCTTTTTTGTTTACAACGTAACAATGTTATGTTACACTATCATGTGAAGGGGTGTTACAACAATGGAACAGGACTTGATCTCTAAAAAAGAGTTGCTGGACCTTACCGGGATTTCCTATGGGCAGTTGTACCGGTGGAAGCGAAAAAACTTGATTCCAGAAGACTGGTTTGTCAAGAAGTCCACTTTCACCGGTCAAGAGACCTTTTTCCCAAAGGAGAAAATCTTGGCCAGAATCAATAAAATCATGAACATGAAGGAAGATTTGTCTCTGGACGCACTGGCCGGCATGTTTTCTCCCAATCCAGCGGAAGCTTCCCTAAAAAAGGAAGAGTTATTAAAGCGTAACATTGTTTCAAATATCGTTCTTGATATCTTTGTTAAACATCACGGAGATGTCGAAATTTTTGATTTTAAGCAGCTTCTTTATGTCTACGTCCTCGAAAAGATGTTGCAGACGGGTGAGCTGAGCCTGGAAGAGGGGAAAATCTTGCTGTCAGCTTTGACGGAGCATTATCCCAAATTTCAGGGTAAGAATTGCGATCTTATTTTCGTTCGGAAGCTGGGTATAGCCACTTGTCTTTTGATCTCGAGCCCCGGCGAGGTCCATTTCGAAAGCGGCGCTTATGTGGTTTTTCAGCTTAACCTGGCTAACTGCATTGAAGAATTGAAATTAAAAATAATTTAAATGGGAGAACCAGTGATGGAAAAAGCTAACCGGAAAAATCGCAATTTAAAAATATTTGGTGACGGGACGGCATCCGGGGGAGTTTATAACAATGTTGTTATTCGCGGTGTAGCAGATATCGACGGAGTTTTGGATTGCGCCAACTTTAAGGTCACCGGTGTCTGCAACATTCATGGCGGTTTGCAGGCCAAACTTTTTAAGCTTGTCGGCACTTCCGACGTGGACGGCAGCATCAGCGCGGATGAAGTCAAGATTGTGGGCGAAGTAACGGTCAGGGGAGATTGTAATGCCGAATCCTTAGCGGTAATGGGTGGTTTTACCATCGACGGATTGTTGAACGCCGGTAAAATTGACATAAGCCCCTACGGCCTGTGTGAAGTCAAAGAAATGGGCGGGGAAACCATTCAAGTCCGGACACGTTTCAGAATGTTTGTTGGATATCAACACCTCATTTGCGAAACCATTGAAGGAGACGACATCAAGCTGGAATACACCAAAGCCAGGGTGGTCCGGGGGAACAAAGTGAGCATCGGGCCCGGCTGTGAAATCGGGCTGGTCGAATACAAAGAATACTTTGCTCAGGCGAAGGAAGCAACAGTTAATGACTGCAAGAAAATATAAAGATCCCCGCGCTGCCGGTCCTGGTCTTTGTGATCTTTAATGAGCGATAAACGGCTGCAAAGGTCCGGCCGGGGCTGGGGATAAAGGAGTATAGGAGGGTGGAATTATGAGCCAAACAACGGCTGTGGAAGATATGAAAATATCCGGCAATGGGATAACCAACGGCGGCAAATACAACAATGTCACCATTTCCGGGTCAGGCAAGATTAACGGCGACATCGAGGCGAACGTCATCAGGATCTCGGGAGCAGGCAGTTTCCAGGGCAATGTCAAATCAGATAAATTTGTTGTGAACGGGAGCGGCTTTGTGAGCGGGAAACTGGCAGGCAGGATACTGCAGTGTAACGGGAATCTTAAGGTGGACGCAGAATCCCTGGCTGCGGAGTTCAAAAACAGCGGTAAATCTGTGATCCTTAAAAACCTGAAAGCGGAACGGGTTCGTTCTTATGGATGCTTGGAAGTCTGCGGCGGCATTGAAGCGGAAGAGTTCGACTCCATCGGTTCGATGATAGTCGGCGGCCTGTTGAACGCAAACCGCATCACGGTGTTAATCGGGGGCAGGTGTTTGGCCAAGGAACTGGGTGGAGAAGAGATTCATGTCAAGTTGACGGATTTCAGTCTGTTCGGCAGGCTGGCAGGCGCTTTTCTTCGCCTTTTCCGCCGGGGATTTAACAAGCTTACTGCGGAATTGATCGAAGGCACGCATATATCGTTGGAGCACACCCAGGCCAAAGTGGTCAGGGGGGAGATGGTCACCATCGGCCCTAAATGTGAGATCGAACTGGTGGAATACAAAGAATCGCTGACGCTCCACCCCACCGCCGCCGTGCAGCGGCAAGTGAAAATGTAGCCAATGGTAGTAGGATACTTGAAGTTGCTCCAGGACCTGGTTATTTGGTACCACGTGCTTATACACAAAATGAATTTAAAGAGTTAATTAGCAAGACTAAGTACCAAATACGAGATTCAAGAGGGCACGATTGAGTTAGAAATATGGCTTGAACGGTGAACATGAAAGCTATATCAAAGCTATATCGTACTAAGAACTGCTTCAACCGTAAAAATGCACTATAAGTGATGGAAAAGAACATTCTTAAGGCATGACCGGACTTTACCTTGTTCACTAAATGAACCTATCAAGCAATATGTCCTCTACATTTCTTCTTCCATCAATTACTGCAAGCACCCATACTTTGTTTTTGTCAGTCTTGTAAATAATTCGCCAAGGCGGGCTAATTAATTCCCTGTAGGTTAAAACGCTAAAATCTCTTAATTCCGGAACAATTCTTCCCTGGAGAGGCATATGCTGTAAGCTGGCAGCTTTTTGTTTAATGGCAAGATAAATTCTTCTTGCTTGAATTTCACTGTCAGCGGCAATGTATTCAATTATTTTTTTTAAATCATGCTGGGCAGTTTGTGTCCAGAATACCTGATATGGCCCTGTAGTCATGGTTTTATATTATCAATGTCACGATCCATAACCGAAAAAAAATCTTCCTGTGATAAGACTTTTTCATCGACTATATCACGTTCCCCTTGGGCCACTATTTTTAATAAACCCAAAGCCTTCTTCATTTTTTCATAGGATTCAGTATCCAACAAAACCGCCTTAGCTTCTCCGTTTTGAGTTACATAGACAGGCCTGCGGCTCTCGTTAACTTGCGCCAAAATCTCAGCTGCATTGGCCTTAATATAAGAAATGGGCCTAATATCTTCTTTAATATTCATTTTGTTATCACCCCGGTACAAATATGGTACTAAATTAAGACCGGTTTGTCAATGTCATGCCTCTTTGGCTTTAACAATAAGATAAGAACCTGTCCCTGTTATTAACAGCGGCCATGCCCCGGTCACAGCAATTCCACATACCCTTCCGTTCCGTTCACTCGAATCCGCTGCCCGTCCTTGATCAGCTTGGTGGCGTTTTCCACGCTTACCACTGCGGGAAGGCCGTATTCCCGCGCAATGACGGAACCATGAGTCATCATCCCGCCCACTTCCGTCACCAGGCCTTTGACGGATACAAACAGCGGCGTCCAGCTGGGGTCAGTGAAGGTGGTTACCAAAATATCGCCATCCTCTATGCTGGCGTCCGCCATCTTTAAAATGACCCGGGCCCGGCCCTCGATGACGCCGGATGAAACGGGTATGCCCGCCAGGGCGCCCTCGGGGATATTACCGGTGTTGAACTCACCGGAGACGACCTCGCCCTCGGAGGTCATCACCCGCGGCGGCGTCAGCTTCTCATAGATCTCGTACTCCTCTTTTCTCCTGGTGATGATGTTGTAATCCAGCCGGTTTGTGCGCACAACCTCTCGCAGTTCCTCAAAGGACAGGTAGTAGATATCCTCCTTCTCCCGGATGACCCCCTTTTGCACCAGCCTGGCGGCCTCCTTCAGCAGGGCCTGCTTGTAGATCCAGTAACGCTGAATGAGGGTATACTTGGGATATTCCCGGTAGCCGATAAAGTTGCGCAAAACGCCGATCATCCTCTTTGTCCTTTTGGCCTTTTGCTTGCCGCCGGGCAATTGCTCCAGGCGGCTCAAGAGTTCCTGTTCCTTCCACTCCGCTTCCAGCCGTCCCTGCTCAAATTTGGCGCTGCTCGCATTGGGCGCAAAGTTCTTGATGTTGCTGAGGATCGCGGGAATGAGGGCGGTCGGCTGTTCACTCCAACGCGTCCTGGTGATATCAATCTCACCGGGACAACGCATACCGTATTTTTCAAGGTACGCCCGCAGGGAGTGGCTGACGGCATCGCCGCCTTCCAGTTTCGCCAGGTCCTCGAAGAAGGTCTCATCACTGGCCTGATGGAAATACTCCATCACCGCCGGGTATTGCCGGACAACGTCCGCTACGTCCAGCAGCGCCAGCCCCATTTCGGAGGTGACGTTGTTGGGTACCGACTGCGAAAGCGTGTCGGCGGCACTCTTTTCTCCCAGCCATTTTTCCATATTCTTATTGATCCAACCCGATACCAACGCCCCGACGATGATCGCTCCAAAGCCGCGTGGATCATACATGATTTCTTTTAGCTGCTTACGGTCCTGTACGATAAAGGCAAACAGTGCCTCCCCGGAGACGTTGGCGATCCTTTGCCGCAGGTCTCTGATCGACGCCTCGTTGCAGGCAATGAGATCTTGAACGACCGCCGGATCGTTCTTACGGTAGATCCTTAAGGCCTGAACTAACATTGCCCAGGACAGTCCCTCGGTACGCATGCTGATAGATCTCTTTCCGCGCGGCAATGATGCTATAAAATCCTTCCGCTGTATTAAACTCAAGATCGCGTTCTTTATCAGCGGGTCGCTCTTGCCCATCGCACTGAGCACGATCTTGCGGCCAACGGGCGAGGCCAGGTCGTGCGATACCTCCCAAAACAACCTTCCACCGGCTTTGTGCATTTGAAAATCACTAGCTAACAACTGGAAGAAGGACATCCCCAACGGTTTAATGGCATCCGTCATCATCTGCCCGTGGCCTATCGATATATAGACCCGCATCCGCCCATCGTTTTCCGGTACTGGGAATAAGGTAGTGATGGGACGGCTCTGCACGATATAGAATGCATCATCAGCAAGGCACCATTCGATATCCTGCGGGCAGCCAAAACACGCCTCGATCTTGCGGCCCATGCCTTCAAGCCGCAAAACCTGCTCGTCGGTCAGCGCCTGCTCATGCTGCCATGCGGGCTCGATCTCCCGCTCCTCCGTGCCGCCTTCTTCCAATGCGTAGACGGCCAGCTTCTTGGCGGATATCTTCTTATCGACGATCCTGCCCTCCCGCACCTTGTAGATGTCGGGATTCACCAGGCCGGAGACCAGGGCCTCGCCGAGCCCGAAGCCGGCGTCGATGGACAGTACCTTCCGGTTGGAGGTGACGGGGTCGGCCGTAAACATAATCCCCGCGACCCGGGGGAAAACCATCCGCTGGATGACCACGGACAGGTAGACCTTGGGGTGGTCGAAGCCGTTTTGCATGCGGTAGATCACCGCCCGGTCCGTAAACAGCGACGCCCAACACTTGCTGATATGCCGCAGGACGGCATCCTTTCCTTTGATATTCAAATATGTATCCTGCTGTCCCGCAAAAGAAGCCAGCGGCAGGTCCTCCGCCGTGGCGCTGGAGCGCACGGCATAGGCATGCTCCTCGCCAAGCTTTGCAAGATGGCGAATGATTTCTTCCGCTATGTCCCCGGCGATCTCTATCCCTTCGATGACCTTACGGATCTTGCCGCTAATGGCGCCGATTCTTTCTCTGTCATCCAACTTTAGCGCTGCTAGTTGTTCCAGCAATCCGTAAAACTCCTGGTTATGCCCGATCGTTCTTCTGTATGCCTCGGTGGTGACGCAAAAGCCCTCCGGTACCCGTATTCCCTCAATTCTTGCCAGTTCCCCCAGGTTTAAGCCCTTGCCCCCGACGGCCATGAGCTTGGTTTTATCGATCTCCTGGAAACCAATCACATATGAATGCATACGGGTTTCCCTCCTTAACGGGCTGTTAATGAGATATACTAATTTTTTGCAAATGCAGCGCTAATCATTCCGTAATAATCCGTTCTATTTGCGGCTGAGATCTATGATGAGCAATGGTCTTTATCAGGGATGAATTCTATCAACTTTAGTATTCTTACTTAAAATATTTTTAAAAATCGAGTAGGGTAGCGCCGCAGTAATTTTCTGCGGCGTTATCCCTCTCACAGAACCGGACTTACGGGCCTCGTATCCGGCTCCTGATAAACCTCAGTCACTTCTCCCAAAAGTGATGCAAAATGCC
>NZ_QFGB01000094.1:0-8204 GCF_004369245.1 Pelotomaculum sp. FP
CAAATCCAAGTCTATTTTGACACAACTGGCGATCGGTTTTCAAGGTTCATCGAAAATTTCTGGCCTCCACATCCATTTTTATGGCTATGGAACTGGGGCTATTTACCTATAACTGCATAACTCATGTGAATTAAGCAGAAAGATTAATTTATCCAATAGCACTATATCCGGCATAATTGATAGACTGGAAAAACAACAGTTGGTTATAAGGACGAGAAGCGAAGAGGATAGAAGGATTGTCTATGTAAAAGTAACCCCGAAGTTTGGAGAAATCCACAATGGGTTTCATAAAATAATTGAAAAAAACTTTGAAGACTTGCTTAGCGCAGGAACACCTGAAGAAATTGCAAAAATAATAGAAGGATTGGATGTCCTAAAAAAGATTTTAAACGATAAGCATGAATAATTGCACAAACAATCTTAATTTCAATAAAGAGTTGGATAACTAACCTATTGGCATTGGAGGCGGCGTTTTAATGCTAAAATTATATAGGTATTTAAACCCATTTACTGCCATGGTTGTAGGTGTGTTGGTTTTTGTGTTTTTACAAACGCTGGGAGATCTTTATCTTCCAACTTTGATGTCGGACATAATTAATGATGGAGTCATGCAGGGTGATACGGACAAGATTATGCAACTTGGCGGACTGATGCTTCTTGTCGCTGGAGGGGGAGCTATTTGCGCGATTTTTGCAAGCTTCTTGTCATCAAAAACTGCCGTGGGTTTGGGAACAATTCTGCGAAGCAAGGTATTCAGCCGGGTTGAGAGCTACTCGTTAAATGAATTTGATAAAATGGGCGCCGCTACTCTTATTACAAGGACCACTAACGATATCAACCAGATCCAGATGGTTACCGTGATGATCATGCGTATGATGATCAGTGCCCCGATGATGGCCATTGGTGGTATTATCATGGCCCTACGGCAAGATAAGACCCTTACTTTGGTGCTTGCAGTTGCCATACCTGTTCTTGCCTGTGTGATTGTTTTGATTTCATCGCGGATGATACCGCTGTTCAGGTTGGTTCAGGTAAAGATTGATAAAATCAATCTTGTTCTACGTGAAAAGCTTACCGGCATTCGTGTAATTCGTGCTTTTAATACCGTAGCGCGTGAAATGAGACGTTTTGATGAAGCCAATGCTGATCTTACAAACAACTATATCAAAGTAAATAGGATCATGGCTTTCATGATGCCTGCCATTATGCTGGTCATGAACCTCACCTCGCTGTCTGTCCTTTGGTTTGGAGGCATACGCATAAGTAACGGCAGTATGGATCTGGGCGCGCTTGCCGCGTTTACTCAATATGCCATGCAGATTATGTTTTCCATGGTTATGCTGGCCATGATGTTCATTATGGTTCCACGGGCTCAGGCTGCCGCAGTCAGAATTAATGAAGTCCTTGAAACGGTGCCTGAAATAACAGATGCCGAAGAAACAAAAGATTCTTTTACCGCAAAAGGTTATGTGGAATTTAAGGATGTAACCTTCAGCTATCATGGCGCGGAAAAACCGGCTTTGCGAAACATTTCCTTTTTAGCGCGACCCGGTGAAGTGACCGCCATTATAGGAAGCACGGGTTCGGGTAAATCAACCCTGATCAACCTGATTCCACGGTTCTATGACGTGGATAGCGGAAGAATTCTTATAGACGGTGTGGATGTAAGAGAGATGTCCCAGGAAATCCTCCGTTCAAAAATCGGTTTTGTACCGCAACAGGCAGTATTGTTTTCGGGGTCAATCACTGACAACATAAAATTCGGTAATGCCAAGGCAACAGACGAAGAAGTAAAGCATGCCGCTGAAGTTGCTCAAGCAGCTGAGTTTATCTCAAATATGGATGGCGGCTTTAACCATGTCATTGCTCAAGGCGGGACCAACGTGTCGGGAGGCCAGAAACAGCGGCTTGCCATCGCCCGGGCGCTGGTAAGAAAACCTGAGGTTTACATTTTGGACGACAGCTTCTCAGCTCTGGACTTTAAGACAGACGCGCGCTTGCGCGCGGCCTTAAAAAAAGAAACTACTGAAGCGACGGTAATTATTGTAGCCCAGAGGGTAGGTACCGTTATGGATGCCGACAGGATTATCGTCCTTGATGAAGGGCGGATTGCAGGAATGGGAACCCATAGTGAGCTGTTAGGTACCTGCGGGGTATACCGGGAAATTGTGTCGTCGCAGTTGTCGGAGGAGGAAATTGCATGAGTGAACAAAATAGACAGCAGGGACCTTTGGGCGGCAGAAGAGGTGGTTTTGAAAGGCCGGTTGAAAAAGCTAAAAATTTTAAAGAGACTTTAAAAAGGCTAATTAAATATTTAAAACCACATAGAATTAATTTAATTATCGTTTTGGTATTTGCAATTGCAAGTACAACATTCACCATAGCCGCGCCTAAAGTAACCAGCAAAGCAATGAATAAATTGCAGGATGGTTATATGGCGAAGATGATGCTGCAGCAGACGTCTGAAGCTCAAATTAAAGCAGTTGAACAGATAAATTATCAAGTGAATAATGTGCGGAAAGGGGATGATACGCTGCCGGCAGACCCTGAAACCATTAAGGCTGTCCAGGACTTTATGAATCTTCCCATGCTCAATACGGTGACAGATGCGGATGAGAAGGCTGATATATGCCAGAAAATTATAGCTCTGAGTAAAAGGATGCCGGATAGCGGACAGAACGGACAGCCAAATATTAAATTGACGCAGGAACAAATTGATGGATCAATTAGGGCCATAAGGGAAACTAATGGTGGATATGATTTTCACTACATTGGTATAATTGCCTTAGTCCTATTGGGAATGTATTTGTTAAGCGCCGCTTTTAGCTTGATTATGGGACTTGTGATGTCAGGTGTCGCGCAGAAGACCGTACGTGACCTGCGCGCAGGAATAGACGATAAGCTTAACAGGTTGCCGCTGAAATATTTTGACATGCATCCGCATGGAGACATATTAAGCCGCGTTACCAATGATATTGATACAATATCAACAACTTTGCAGCAAAGCTTGACCCAGATTATTACATCGGTCATTACAATACTCGGTTACATCGTTATGATGCTCACAATCAGCCCGTTACTTACTTTGATCATAGTTGCCACGCTTCCGTTATATATTTTGGCAACTGCCTTCATCGCCAGGAAGTCGCAAAAATACTTTGCAGCCCAGCAGAAAGAACTGGGTAAACTAAGCGGTCATGTTGAAGAAATGTATACCGGGCATAAAATAGTGAAAGCATTTGGACAAGAAAAGAATTCAATAGAAGAATTTGAAGCTATCAATAACAGGCTTAACAGTGCAGGGTGGAAAGCCCAATTTGTATCAGGCAGCATGTTCCCTCTGATGCATTTCATAAGCAATCTGGGGTATGTGTTTATCAGTATTGTTGGAGGCATTTGGATTACCAGGAATATACTCGGGTTGGGAGATATACTGGCATTTATTCAGTATTCAAGATCATTAACCATGCCGATTGTCCAAACAGCAAATATCGCCAATATTATTCAATCAACTATCGCCTGCGCGGAACGGGTATTTGAAGTGCTGGACGAACAAGAAGAAGTGCCCGACAGTCCCGCTGCAAAGGTTATCGAATTTCCAAAAGGCGGAGTTAAATTTGAACATGTGAGTTTCCGTTATAAAGAGGACGTACCGCTTATTGAGGACATGAACCTGGAGGTGAAAAGGGGCGATACTATTGCTATTGTAGGGCCGACCGGCGCGGGCAAAACCACACTTGTAAACCTTCTGATGCGATTCTACGAAATAAACGCCGGCAAGATCAGCATCGATGGTATTGACATAAAAGATATCGAGCGCAGCGAGCTGCGCAAGATGTTTGGCATGGTGCTGCAAGATACATGGCTGTTTAACGGGAGCATTAAGGATAATATAGCCTACGGAAAAGAAGGCGCTGCAATGGAGGAAATAGTACGCGCAGCTAAAGCCGCTCACGCAGACTACTTTATCAGAACGCTGCCTGATGGCTACAATACGGTCCTTGATGAAGAAGCGACCAATATTTCTCAAGGACAGAAGCAGCTTCTTACCATAGCGCGGGCCATACTTGCAGATCCTGCGATATTGATCCTTGATGAAGCGACCAGCAGCGTTGATACAAGGACAGAAGTGTTGATTCAAAGAGCCATGGCCAACCTTATGAAAGGCAGAACAAGTTTTGTCATTGCCCATAGACTGTCGACAATTCGTGACGCGGAACTCATTCTGGTTATGCATAAAGGTAGTATCATTGAAATGGGCGCCCATAGAGAGTTAATTGGCAAAGGCGGTTTTTATGCAGAGCTGTATAACAGCCAGTTTACCGGGGCAAACCTGAATGAAGCCGCAGGTAACATTTGATGTGTATGATATGAACTGCTATTTATCAGGGAAACAAAGTAGGTGAGACGGAGAACTGTCCCTGTCTCACCTGCTGGAGTGGTCACGCTTTCGTTATTTTGGAATGAAACTTCAGTCTGCAGCTATTTTTTCGGGTATCAAGTTGGCAAAAAGGTTGCTCTCGTAATCTTCGATCCTGCCCGTATCGCAGAGTGTGGCCAGGTAGGGGTCAACCGGCATGCTTCCAAGGAAAGGAACTGAAAATTCCTCCGCGACTTCCTTACCGTGACTGCGGCCGAACAGCTGATATTCCTCACCACACTTGGGACAGATTGTACTGCTCATATTTTCAATCAAACCCAGGAGGGGTATATTCATCTGTTTGGCCATTTTGACCGCCTTGTTGACGATCATGACTGCCAGTTCCTGCGGAGAGGTCACGACTATCAGCCCGTTTAGCGGAAGGGACTGCATCACCGTCAGGGGCACATCCCCGGTGCCGGGCGGCAGGTCGACAAAAAGATAATCCAGGTCGGTCCAAACAACATCCGTCCAGAATTGTTTGACAACCCCGGAAAGGATGGGCCCCCGCCAAATAACAGGGTCTTCTTCTTTCGGAAGCAGCAGGTTAATTGACATCACCTTGATACCGGTCTTAGTTTCTGCGGGAAGTATTCCAAATTGAGTTCCTTCGGACTTCCCTTTGACGCCAAACATCCTGGGTACGCTGGGACCTGTAATATCGGCATCCATAATCCCGACTTCAAAGCCTTTTCTTCTAAAACCGCAGGCGAGCAGGGAAGACACTGATGATTTCCCAACGCCTCCTTTACCGCTCATAACTGCAATTACGTTTTTGACTGTGCTGAATTCGTTAACGGTAAGTTTTTCTATGCCGGTTTTGGAATTTTCAACTACCTGCTTGTCCGTCCCGCAGCTGCAGCCGGAACCTTTGTCAGAATCGCAACTGCAATTAGTATCATTTTCCATGATGGATTGCTCCCTCCCTAATGATCGCACAAGTTGGCGCCAGTCTTCAAAGTGCCGTTAAAGTATTCCTTGATGATATCTACCGGGTCATTTTCCGCGCCGGCGCCGGTGACCACTTTAATTCCGTTCTGGGCGAATAATTCCTGCGCTCGCATACCCATACCGCCGGCGATGACGAGGTTGACTCCTTTTTCCTTTAAAAGCCTGGGAAGCAAGCCGGGCTCGTGCGGTGGAGCAATCAAGGTATCTTTCTTTAAAACTTCTCTGGTATTTTCATCAAAATCAAAAAAATAGAACTGCTGACAGTGTCCAAAATGCGCGCATAAACGGTCTCCTGCTATCGGCATGGCAACTTTCATCTAAAGACACTCCTTATTATTTATTTTTTTTATGATATTATCCCACGTTGCCCTGATATCCTGAGCAGCAGGCGAGTCGGGGATAGCTGCCACCGGCAGTTTTCTGACCTGGGCTAAGGTAACCGACCGGTCGTAGCGAATCCTGCCTGCTAACCGGACACCACCGGCTATGGCCTTTTTTTCTATTCCTTCGCTTATATTAAGATTAAGGTCAAACTTGTTAATGCAAAGGTAAGCAGGTATATTGAAATGACGTACCAGCTCTATGACTCGCTCCAGGTCGTGCTGGCCGGACACGCTTGGTTCAGTAACAATCAGCACGGCGTCGGCTCCTGTAACCGAGGCGATAACGGGACAGCCGATACCGGGTGGCCCGTCTACAAGAACATAGGCCGATTTTTCCTTTTCGGCAATCATTTTGGCTTGACTGCGTACCAGGCTCACCATTTTACCTGAATTTTCCTCGGCAATCCCAAGCCTGGCATGGACCATGGGCCCATAGCGGGTATCAGAAATAAACCACTGTCCGTTTACAGACGGCTTATAATCAATTGCCTTTTCCGGGCAAAAATAACTGCATACGCCGCAACCTTCACAGGCTATGGAATCTATGGTGTAAACCGGCGGCTTGCTCTCATCCTTGATCACTGCCCCGAAACGGCAGAGTTGAAAACATTTTCCACAGGAGATACACTTTTCTGTTTGGATTGAGGCGGTTTTACCTCCGCTAAATGCAGCAGAGTGCTTGATTATTGGTTCAAGAACCAGGTGCAGGTCTGCCGCGTCTACATCGCAATCCGCCAGTACCGGTCTTTCAGCCAATGCCGCCAGGGAAGCTACCAGGCTTGTCTTACCGGTGCCGCCCTTGCCGCTGATGACTACAAGCTCTTTCAACCTATCGCCTCCCTCTCCACGGAGGCCAGAAGCTGCTGCATGGTTTCTTTGTAGCCAGGTACGGCATAATAGGCTAATTCACCAACAGAGTAGGCTTCAGCCACCTTGCGTTCATCAGGAATTTCAGCCAAAATCCGCACTCCTCTTTCTCTGCAGAAACCATGGGCCAGGTGGTTGTATTCCGGATCCGATCTGTTTAAAACCACCGCGCCGGGGATCCCGAGTTCGCGCAGCATGTCAAGAGCAAGGCCCAGATCGTTAAGCCCGAAAGGAGTCGGCTCGGTTACCAACAGCACGTAGTCAACTCCTCTGACCGCTGCAATGACCGGGCAGGAAGTCCCTGGGGGGGCGTCGACTACGATCAGGTTGCCATGTTGCCCTGCCTTGCGGACGGCCTTGATCAGCGGCGGGCTCATGGCTTCCCCGATATTGAGCCTGCCGTGTATAAAGGAAACCCTGCCGGCGTTACCCTCTTCAATCATGCCTATGGGACGCTCTTTTTCGGTTATGGCGCCGGCAGGGCAGACCAGTGAACAACCCCCGCAGCCGTGACACATATTGTCAAAGGTCAGGACTGTTTTACTGATTTTTACGATGGCGCTGTACTGGCATATTTCCCCGCAGGCGCCGCATATCATGCACTTTTCTTCGTCTACTGCCGGAACGGGGATGCCGACCGGAAAGATACGGTTAATACGGGGTTTTAAAAAGAGGTGTCCGTTTGGCTCTTCCACATCGCAATCCATGTATGCTGCTTTATGCCCTGCTTCTACCGCCGCGCAGGCAAGGTTTGCGGAAACAGTGGTCTTGCCCGTCCCGCCTTTGCCGCTGGCAACTGCGATGGTTAGATTTGTCGCCATGTTTTACCTCCCTGACGTGTGACCCGGTTCACACTTGTTTTTCTAGTTCCTGAATCTGCTTTTTTGCTTGCTCGAGAGCTTTTTCCAGATAACCGACCTGCTCTCTTAGGTCCTCCAGACTCGCTTCACTCTTTTCTGTTGGAGCGTACACCGCTCCGGCAAGGGTCCTGCCCTGAGTCCACCTGGCCCAGCGGGGTAGTCCGGTGGCGTAGTAACAATTCCTCCAGCCCCGCCTGCGGCCCATACCCGTCCTTCGATCAGTTTCACTATCTTGATGAAGGTAGCCTATGCAGTAGCCGCGTCCCCATCCAGTCATCGGTCCGGCGGCTTGCGGGCCCATTCCGTTAAATCCTGGCATAGCTGTAAGCCTCCTTATTTTTGATTTTAAATGCATGTGGTTTGAAATATCAGCTTTGACGGGGTCCCCGGCCTCTTCCTTGACCTCTTCCCTGCCCCTGCGCGCCGCCTGAACCTTGACCCTGACCTTGCCGTTGACCCTGACCTTGCCGTTGACCCTGACCTTGCCCCTGTCCTTGACCGGTCCCACATGGGCCTCTACGCCTGCCGCCGGCCGGGCCCCTGCCGTCCGGGCCGGTTCCATCTCCTCTGGGCATATTGGTACCTCCTTTCCATGCTGTAATCTTGCTCGTAAAGTAGTCCTGGCAGGCAGGATTTTTTTGCACATTGATTATCTAAAAGATGATTCAGAACCCTCCCCAATCTGCTAAAATATTTGCAGTTTCTTTGGGGAGGTTATTATTT
>NZ_QFGB01000095.1:0-7839 GCF_004369245.1 Pelotomaculum sp. FP
TCGCACACTCTTCGCTAATCAGAGCTGCAAGCTGCATTTCCTTTTCGTTTAACTGTGTCATGGTCATTTCTCCTTTTTGTTTTATATTGGAGATTATTCCCATTTACACAGTTGAAAATACAGCCTCGCTCCAACCCACCGGCTTTGTCTACTTATTTAAATTTGCAAGGTTGTTTTTGGCATATTCATTACTGTTATCAAACTCAAGGGCTCTTAAAAAAGAATCTTTTGCGTCTTTGAGTTGCCCTTTTTCCCAATAGCCAAGCCCTAAAACATTATATGCGGCAGATTTTTCCTGGTCGGACTTGGTTTTGTCCATAAAATTATTTGCATTGTTAATTGATTCATCATATCTACCTTGTTGTTGATAGACAACAGCCAGCCCATAATAGGGTCTAGCATAATCAGGGTTATATTTTATTGCTTGATTGAACGTACTAGCTGCCTCATTTAGGTTTTTGTCTTTACCTTTCCCTTCAAGATACATCCAACCAATATAATTATACAAATCGGGAATTTCCTGCTTTAAGTCGATTTCTTGATAAACCTTCCATTCGTTATTGCTTGCAACGACCTTTCTTTTATATGTTTCATTGGTTTCTTTGTTTTCTCTTGCATTATTAATGGTTTGAACAACGTTAAATTCAACGCTGTCCTTGACGGTACTAGTATTATCAATCTTTTCAACCTTAAAGCCTTTAAGTGGATAACATTCCCTTCGGAGTGAATTCAAAAGAATGAAATCTTCCTTGCTCACATTATTTTTGACCTCCTCAGCTAGTTTTTCATAAGCACTTTCAAAATTGCCATCAACGATATATTGGTAATACGCTTCCATTGCTTTTTTTGAGTCTCCCTTCGGAGATCCAGACGAGCAGCTAACTAATATCACACATGCTATGGCTGTAATTAGAAGTGTTAGTAAAACCCTGTATTTTCTCATGCCGTCACCTCCATAATATTTAAGGTTTATATATTATGTTTATTGTCAACATCCTTCATATTCGACAATACTTCCCATAATGTTACACCCACCACCTCCAAGCCTGATCTGGGTACACGACGAAGACCCTTTTAAACGCCTCATCCCGGCGTTTTTTCTCTTTCTCCCGGCGCTTATTCTCCCGGTCGATATATTCAGCGTCAGACAGGGGCTCTGCCGGCGCTCCCATTCGCAGAGACCGCGGGCAATCTCATAACCGAGGCTCATAATCAGGAAAGGTCGGTTTTGAGAACAGACCTTTGGATGTCTGCTCTCCTTCCTGGGTGGTCGTAATGACCCCTATATTGGAACTTTGGGGGTCTGCCGAAACGCTACACCGGTATTTTCTCCTCAAAATCGAGGAAAAAATAAATTTTTGCCGTAACGACTGCATTATGGTTATTTTACAGCAACCACACCATTTTATGCTGGAGAGGTTAGTTCCGATTTAAAATCGGAGCCTTAGAATTTGGTGGCGTAAATCTGCGCCGCCAGTTTTAAAGGGGTACATCATAACGAGTACACCGACAGAAAGTATCTGCTAAAAAAGGGATGGACGTTTTGGTCACCCCCTCTGTTAAAATTCGGCCAAGACTTTTTCCGAGGACGTAACGTCCACGGAAACTGGCGGCACAAACTTGCGCCGATAAAGTTTTCACCAAATAACATGAAAAAACATGAAAGAGATCTACTTTAGACCCTCAAATTTTAGTACGAGTAGGGCTAGAACTAAATCGATTAATGTATTCAGTTAACAAAGAATTTAGACGACAGAATTTTCGGCAGTTCCCATTTTAATCTCTTTTATTCTGATTTTGAGGAATTAGGAAACTTGGATGTGACATCCAAGTATACTGGCGGGAATCCCGCTAAAATATATCTTCTCAATGAACCGCAGGCGTCATATTTAATCACATTATTAGAAAACAACATGGTCGTGAGAAGGTTAAGTTGGAACTGGTAAAAGAATTTTATTATTGTCGTATCTTGTCGGAACTTTTGTCAAGGAAATAGTATATTCTTGCAGAATATTGGCAAGGAGGTAATATTTTGATGGCCCATTGTAGAAATAAAAACTTGAGAGCATTAATGGTAAATGGAGAGAATTATTAAGGAGGGGGTAAGTATTGAAATTCAGGGAAGATCTACAGAGGCTATCTATCTAAATTTATCATAACAAAGATACCGGTTGAAAAAGCTATGCAATTATCAGAGTCGTTCAAAACCGAAGCTGCACCCAAAAGCCATGGGGAGAGTAGAATATTCTTAAATTCCGTTGACGATCTGAGTAAACTGGATAGGCTAATTATTGAGTGCTTTGATAGTGTGACACAATAACTATTACCATGAACCAGTTTATATTTTTTTTAACTAGCTTCTCTAAAGGGATAATAAAAAATAATTAAGGTGGCTTTATGCCTGTGGAGTTTTGAGGGAAATAATGGGTGGCAATTGAAAAAGTTTTATAAGGGCCTCCGGGCTCTTTTCTTTTGCCCAAAATTTACATATTGGTATTGACATTAAGCAATATTAAGCAATATAATGCAATAAGGAGGTGAAAAATGGAAGGAAGGCTTTTGACAGAAAGACAATTATGTGAATGGCTCCAAATTACCCGTGCAACAGCCTGGCGATGGAGAAAGGAAGGGATGCCCTGCATTAAACATGGTAAAAGTATTAGATTTGAGAAAGACGAAATATTAAAATGGCTCAAAACAAACGGGAAAAATTAAAGCAGGAAGGCCCCACCGCCAAGTAGATCCTTCCTGCAAATGAGTGCCCCATGAGAGGCTATCTTTTTTATTATAACCTCCTCATGGTGGAAATCAAGCCATTTTCCAAAAATAGGGTATATTATTGTCCCCTATTGAGAGAATTATGGAAAAAACACAAGGGAGGTATTTTTGTGTCCACGATAATTGAAAAACCGTCCGTAAAGGCCAGTAAAATGAGTAGAGAAGACCTTGTGGCCTATATAGTAGACCAATTTATGGATGATTATAATAATCCTATTGGCCTGCTTTCAGAAAACGTAGCGAAGACCTGCGAGGAAGATCATCTAAAGGCAGTAAGCAAACTTGCTGATTTAGCTTTATCATGCGGAGCAGACAGGGAAAAGGTAAAAAAAGCAGCAGGTGCTATCGATGATAGGCTTCTCACTACTTATGTGCATGTTGGAGATCAGCTGTATTTCCATGGATTCATTGAAAGGTTAAAACTGATGGGACAATACGTGACCATGGGAGATATCCAGAAAGGAATAGATAAAGCAAATGACGAACGACACCGGGCGAACCTTGAATGGGTAAAACAAATAGAAAAGGAGCGCCTTTGCAGAGAAGTGGATGAAAAGTTTCGCGCATAGGAGAGAATTAGAGAATTCAGCAATAAAGTGGGCAAATGACATAATAGAAATATTTCAAAACCCAAAGAGAACCCAGCACTTAAAGGAGGTTTTCTTATGTCCAAATGCAATTTAACGCCGCGAGAAATCGAAATCGTTAAAAACATTGCTAACGGGGACCGCAACAAGGATATAGCAAGAAAGCTTTATATTTCTGAGAAGACGGTAAGAAATCACATTACCGACATTCATTATAAGCTGTCCCTGGAAAACCGTGTTCAGGTTGCAGCCTATGCTTTTAGAAATAGACTTGTAGACATTTAGGGAGGTGATTATTTCAAATGTTAAAAATCATGGAAAAGATCATCGATGCCCGCTGCGACGAGATCGGCATGACTGTCGCCGAGGACGAAGAGTTCATGAAGCGCTTTGACGATGTCCTTGACGCTCAGAAGTCAATTAACGATAAACTTCCACCGGAGGACAGGAACCTTGTCGATCGGCTTGAAGAGGCACAGGCTACACTTATGGGCATGGTAGAGCGTAAATATTATCTTGCTGGCCTCCAGGATGGGACAAGCCTGAAGCAACTTTTTACCAGGGAGGGTGTTCTCGATGTCGCCAGTTAAGCGGTTGCGGATTAAGAAAGGTCTGAGTCGGTCGGAACTTGCTGATAGAGTGCTTATTACTCCTCGCCACCTTGGACGTGTTGAAAGTGGTGAGTATAAATCTATTCGTCTTCTTGCGCGGCTTGCGAAGGAATTAGATGTGCCGGTTGAAAAGCTCGTTGGATAGGGGAGGCTGGTTTTATGGCAGAGAATTTAAAAGAAAAAAAATACCGCTGCCCCAAATGCAATAGGATGATATTTTACTACTCCTTAATAGGCAGGATGGAAATGTCAATTAAATGCCCAAGATGTGGGAGAGTCTTAGTAATCACAATCACAGAGGAGGGCGCCATGACGCTAGCATCCTTTAAAAGTAAGCGCTGGTTTCCTGAGCCTGTAGCGGTAGCAAATATAAATTAAGGCCAGGGGTTGGAGTCGGTCCCGCTACGGCGGGGCCGCTCCATAAAGAACGCCGCCAAGGCGATGGCGACCCAATTAAAAAGGCGAGAGGGCGAAGTTTTTAAAAGAATACTGGGGGATTAAGCGGAAACAACCAGAGGACACGACAAAATGTCGCCTCCTCAACAAAGCTTTCCGATGTGGCACATTCTTAAAACAAAAAGGTGGTGACAAAACTACAAAAAATTTCAAAAGTTCCGCAATGGTGACAGTAGTAGCCTCATCAACAAAAGGCAGGTGAAGTAAATGTTTAAAACACCTAAAAGCAACCTCCATATGTCGGTTCCTGAAGTGGCTGAAATATTAGGAATTGGAGTAGGCAGGGCTTACCAATATGCGAAGGAGGGGGTGTTCCCTGTTTTCAAGCTGGGAAAAAGGATACGGGTACCAAGAAAGCAGTTTTACGAGTGGTATGAAAAACGGATAACCGGAGGAGAGACCTCAGCAACCGGCTAAAGTGGGAGACAGACCCTGTGAGTCAGGAAATACCGGGAGGTAAGCGCATGCCACTACCGAAGGCGGCCGCTATTATGGGAGTGAATCCTCAGTTTTTACGGATAGCACTGCAACAAGGCAAGTTTCCATTCGGGGTGGCAGTAAAGCGGAAGAAATGGAATTACTATATTAATCCTGAGCAGTTTAGGGAGTATTTAAGGCAGCCGGTCGGTAGTAAATCATTCGAAAACCCAGCAAGCATGACAGTAGACCTGGCGGAAGAGAGAAAAGCTCAATAATCCTTAACCAGCTACAGGGTGGGATTGCATCAGGCCAGAGAGGCTGTTCTAAGCTGGTTCAGGAAGTCCTGGGCAGAGCCAGTCTGCAGTAGTGAGCTGGTTTTATTTTACCCGTAAAAGTAAAAAACCCATCTACATTTCAATTAAATAAACACAAAAAATCATTGAAATAACTATAAATTTAATAATTTTGTTATTGATGTTTAATGTATATTTGGTAAAATACTTTTACATAAGCTTGTCCGTGAATTTTTTTTGGTAAAATTTATTTATTTTTGCAGGAAAATAATTGATTTTTACCGAAGTATTTTTAAACCCCGCCTGGGATTTAACCCCTCGGACAACCAACTCTTTAACGTTTTAGAGGATCGGGGAGAGGTTAAGGGGACAAGCTATGGAACTAATTGTTAATCTAAAGAATAATCTGGATCAGGACGAAATAAAAATTATAAAAAGTCTTGGCGCAGAAATAGTTTATCAGTCTCAGTTTATACCATTGATAGGTGTAAAAGTTGACACTTCATCCAAAGGCGACCAAATAAAAAAGCTATCGTTTGTGGAAACTGTTAGAACTCCTTTAAAAGGGGAATACTTGGAGGGAGAGTTTCTTACCACGTATTTCTTCACTCCACCCGCAAGCAGGAGACCTCTATCTAATTCTAATTATCATGGGTGGGGAGATACAAGGGTGGTTGTGATAGACTCAGGAGTTAATCACCCGAGTGTAATTGAACATATTGATTTTACCAATACTGGGCACACGGACCAAGTTGGGCATGGAAGTTGTGTTGCCAATATTATTAAATATTTTGCTAAGGGCGTAAATCTTTACAGCGCCAAAGTTGGTAATGGCCAACCTGACGAACTTTGGGCAATGAGGGCTCTTGAATGGGCAGCGACAGAAAAGAAAGCACATGTTATCAATATTTCTTTTGGTTTTAAACAGAAACATAAATGTACAGGCAACTGCGATATTTCAAAAATTGTTAATGCTATAGTGTATGAAGGTGTCATTGTTACGGTTGCGGCAGGAAATGATGGGCCTAGCGTCGATACTTTAAGGTGTCCTTCATGCGCTTCAGGTGCGATCACTGTGGGCGCTCTAGAAAATGACAAAAAAGTTTCTGATTATAGTAGTAGAGGTCCATTAGGTGGTTCAAAACCAAATATTGTAGCGTCCGGTAGAGTTCAAATAGATGCTTATAATTTTGGAGGCACTTCATGCGCTAGTCCTGTTGTAGCTGGAACAGTGGCATCTGTTATAAAAAGCGTGAGTAATGTAAATATGATATATAGCGCCCTTTATGGTTCTGCGGATGATATTAAATTACCCAGACATGTTCAGGGTATGGGTGCCTTAAATATTGAAAAATTTACGGAGGCGATCAATCATGCAAGAATGGATCGTGCGCGTCAAGGACAAGAATAAGGCCAAAACGCTCTCAAAATATTGTAACATAATTTTTGTATCAAAGTTTATAAATACCATTGGGATTGAAGCCTCAGAAGTAATGGCCGAAAAAATTTCAAAAAATCCAAACGTTATATCAATAAGGCCTAGCGAAAAAGGACATTATCAATATCAGTAATAAGCCCCTGGTCACCAAGACTAGGGGCTTATTTTTTAAGCGTAGGCAATGTGTACATACCTCATAGATACCTCCAGGCTGCAAAATAAACCGTTAATTTGTTTATACCTGGGAAGATATAAACTTGTTTTGAATTTATGATAACAATGTAATGTATTTGTTCAGTAAGTTGGCTCCCAATATTTTTGGGAGCACCGAACCCTGGAAACCTTGACGTTATTGACGTAAGAGGTTTTTATCGTGGGAGCATTTTGGGAGCAAAGATCACTTTTCTGCTCCAAAATTGACCCCGGAGGACCATTTATAAGACTAAGAAAACCAGTCAGGACAAGCCTTTGCACACTTCGCCAAACTGCTCACAGAACATAATACGGACTTCTAATCCGTAGGTCGGGGGTTCGAATCCCTCCTGGGACGCCAGATAAGCATATCTTTCCGCTAAGGGAGAGATATGCTTTTTCGTCATTAAGTAGTTATGATATAATGACAGCAAAAAATGGATAATTAATGCGATCTGTCTAAAAGGAGGAATTACAATGACAGACCCATATGAAAAATTTGCTTACGATTACGACGAATTTGGCGATATATCTGATTATTTGGGAGACGAAAAGAATTTTTGTGAAGCGATATTTAAAAAATATAATGTTAAATCAGTTCTCGATTGCGCTTGTGGCACAGGACAGCATCTGTACATGATGAATAAACTAGGGATGGTCGTCGAGGGTTCGGATTTATATCATTCCGTAAAGCGTACGGAAAGCAACCAGTATGATATTTGCAATAAGATTCTCTTAGATGACGATTATAAAAACTTACTGGCGGATGCGGGATTCAGCAAGATACATATCTACGGTGACTACGAAATGCATAACTACGATAAGGATAGTAACTGGCGCATAATAATAATAGCGGAAAAGTAATTCTGTCTACCGCAATATAAAATGTACACATGGATGGAAAAAGAGGTCGATAGAGTCCATTGTAGCTATCTAAAGAGGCTGTATTTTCAACTGTGTAAATGGGAATAATCTCCAATATAAAACAAAAAGGAGAAATGACCATGACACAGTTAAACGAAAAGGAAATGCAGCTTGCAGCTCTGATTAGCGAAGAGTGTGCG
>NZ_QFGB01000096.1:0-7722 GCF_004369245.1 Pelotomaculum sp. FP
GCCGTAACCGACGAGCACAGCCGCACCGAACACTACATCAGGAGGTTCTCGACGTTTACCGGGGATTTGCGGAGGCTGGCCGAATGGCTCGCATCCTACAACTGCTGCGATGTGTGCATGGAATCGTGCGGCAAGTATTGGATCCCGATTTTCAATGCCCTTGAAAAGACCTGCAACGTCTGCCTGACGCACCCCAAGTACGTCAAGGCTATCAAGGGCAAGAAAACCGACAAGAAGGACGCAAAGTGGATTTCTGAGCTTTTCAAGTGCGATTTGGTGCGCTCCAGCTTCATTCCGCCACTAGATATCCGCCAACTGCGCGACCTGTGCCGCTATTATGTCAAGCTGACGGGCTTTGCTTCCGGCGAAAAGAACCGCGCCCAAAACTGCCTGACCCTGTGCAATTTCAAGCTTGATGACGTATTCTCCGATGTTTTTGGCAAGAGTGCCACGCGTGTACTTGACGCTCTGCTTAAACATGGAAACGGAGATTTTGAACTTGACGGGTTAATTAGTGGCAAGTGCAAGGCCTCGCCTGAAAAGATTCGTGCGGCTCTTGACGGAGACCTCAACCCCATGCAAGCGGAGAAGCTCAACTTGATTCGGCGGCACGTGAACGATATCAACGCTTTGAAAGCCGCTCTTGAAACCCTGATTGACAAGCTTGCTGCGAAGTACCAACCCCAAATTGACTTACTTATGACCGTTCCGGGTATCAGTACACCGCTTACCGCTATTCGTATCCTTGCGGAAATCGGTGCTGACATGTCCGTGTTTGAAACGGCTAAAAAGCTTGTGTCGTGGGCGGGGCTTACGCCGCAGAATCAGGAAAGTGCTGGTAAGAAGAAAACCACTCGCATCGGTCGCGCAGGAGCGTACCTGAAACCGCTCCTTGTTCAAATCGCGCTCGCTGTCAGCAAGTCCGACAAGCACCCCGAACTCAAAAACAAGTACCAACAACTCAAAAAACGTCGCGGCGGCAAGAAAGCCGTTATTGCCATCGCCCGGAAACTCTTAACCGCCATTTGGCATATCCTCAGCAAAAACGAGGCTTACAACGCTGAACTCTATAAAAAGTCCGACAAGCCGCCTGTCACCCGTGAGTTCACCACGGCTCAGGCTGTTGCTTTCTTGCGCAACAAGGGCTTTGTGATTGTGGACGAGGAAACCGGCGAAGTAGCGTAGAAGACTGAACTTCTTTTTTTCGACCGTCATCCAACGGTTAGTTTGTTGTACCCTTTTTAGGGTGATGTGAAGATAACATGTTTCAAACTAAACAACCTCCTTTATTAAGGTTCTACTACCAGGTATACCCACTAGTTGTGTTAGTAAGATTATAAAGAATATCACAGTCATAAGGTACAGGGTCGCCTCCTCCGCCACCGTCAAAGCCATACTCCGACTCGATTTCAAAGTTAAAGCTTGCAGGTTGGTTAGATGCCGGACTAAACGTCATGTAACCATCATAATCCCTATCTGCTTGGTTTGATTGGGGGCTATGAGTTCCAAAAGTTCTATCATCTGGATCGTCGTCTTCAAAATAATAGTCAGCTAACTGACTGTACATGCTAATTGCGCCAGTCCCAAACATCTCAGACATGGGGTTGTGTCTATACTCAAGTTCCCAAGCATTGGTAAAATCGTATTCAGAGATAGCAGATGATGTCCATCTTATGTTTTCAAATGCAATCCTGTATACTTTGTTAGATGAGTTTCTAGAGTAGTAAACATATCCATGATATGGAGTAAACCACCGATCAGCTCCACTTGTACTTTCACATGTAATTGCGTAAGCTACAATTGAGGTGCCACAGATTAAACTGAATATTAGGATGCTAACGGTTAACAATAGAAACTTTTTTCTATGCATTTTCATCATACTCCTTTGATAAATAATAATAGTTTATCTGCAAACAACTTATTTAGCGAAGGCCATTGGAACCACCCCCTGCTTCTCTTGATAATGGTTAAATAGCTTAACTGGGATCAATACTTGGATTTTTAATATTTTCATCTCAAATTGTGCATGACAAAAAACGGATCCATCATTTTAGAAATATGGGCAGAGAGGAAATAATTTTTCAATTAAGTCCTGCAAATTACGATTTTTTGTTATTGTAAGATACTTTTTTAGAGTATTCTCAAGTATCGTTAATATCAGCTGAAATATCTCGGTAAAACTAATGTCTTTAAGCTCATTACAGCAAAGATAAAATAGATTACCAAGCGTCCTCGGGTCCTTGCTTTCCGGTTTTCTAGGGCAAGCATGATGTAACGACAGAATACGATAGTGGTATGGGCTACCATGGAATAACAAGATCTCTCCTGGAACTCTTTGGCCAGTAAGTAAAAACTTTTGCCAATTATACCGACAAAAATATAAAAGCGATATATTGTATCTTTCTCCAGCCTGCCGGAGTTAACTTCAGATTGCAATGGACAATAAAGGTTTTTGCCACTAAAAACAAGCAGGAAAATGAACTTGAAAAGTTCTAGACAGCTAAAACCTTTTGTTTTTGAAAGTTGAGTAGCGTAATATTTTACCAATTTCTTACCTGGTGAAAAAATTATTCATATGAGCGTTAAATTGTTTTTCAACTGCATATTTGTCTGGCAAAATAGATTTCATAAAGACACCTTTAGTCAACTCTGTTTTCCAGACGAGGGTTTCTTTTATTGTTTTTCTGCTAAATAAAATCGGATTAGGCCAGCTATATCAAGGCTTTATGGTTATTATTTAAGTGAGAAACTTGAGCTTTTATCTTATAATTTTATCTTATAAAATAAATTAGCAGATCACTTCAAACCTGTCTACCAATACTGTCCAAAAGGGTCCTTTTTGTGTATGAATAAGTATATTTTCACGTATGAAAAGGTATTCAGAATTCTAGTTGAAATAGAAATAGAGGGATATTCCCTCTATTTATCATCGTAAATTCATTCCAAATTTTGTTTCCATTACCCTGGCCCTGGCTTTAGTCATTATGACTGATTCTTTTGTGTTGTTTAAGATTACTTTGCACGTCTTTTTGCCCCAGGGCTGTATTTCCTTTACCATATTCAGATTGATAATAAACCCCCTGTGGCTGCGAAAAAAGGAATGCTCTGATAGTTTTTGTTCCAGCGACTCCAATGTCTCTGTGGTTTTAAATTTGCCTCCGGGGGTGTGTATGACCGTGGATCGCCCTTCTCTCGTTAAGAAGATAATGTCTTTGACGTTTACGAATACTTTCTTTCCTTCTTCTTTAATAAATATTCTGGACGGCCCGGCTTCAGCTTGAGGCGCGGTGAAGGAGGCGTCTATGGTCCGTTCCGCTTCAGTAAACCTCGCTCTGATCCGCTCCATAGTTTTACGGATCCGGTCGATCTTAAAGGGCTTAATTAAATAATCGAAGGCGTAAACTTCGAAAGCCTGATGGGTAAAGTTTTCATAGGCGGTAGCAAAGATGAGCGTGGTCTTGGGACTGAATTTACATATTTCCCGTGCTGCATCCAATCCGTCTTTTCCTTGCATGAAGACATCCAGAAAGACGACCTGGGGAGCAAGTTGTTTCACCAGCCGGATTGTTTCCAGGCCGTCTTTAGCTTCGCCGATAACCTCTGCATCAGGTATTTCTTCAAGGGCCTTTTTTAAGATGTGGCGCATGGCCGGATCATCTTCAGCGATGAGTATGGTTATGCTCATGGGCTTTGGCCTTCCTTAACCAGGTTTATTTTTCAGGCGGTTTGGGCTGGTACCAGAATATAAAGCTGGCCGGTTTAATGCCCAAAGCAGCGATAAACAATGCGCTTAAAACCAAAGGGGCAAATAACAACTTCTTAATTTTCAACATTATTCAATTAAACCTCCTTTCCTTGTAGTTATGTAGGATAAGGATTCATCAATTTTACCAATAATCAGGTAACCCGGCGGGGTAAAACTAAAGGTCTGCACCAGCAGGGCCAGAAGTCCGGCCATGATGTAAGATAATCTAATATGGTCGCCGGACAAAAAGGCGGCACTCAGCAAAACGGTTAGATATACTAGAGTAACCCCTTTAAAAAGAAGCCTTTCTTCGTAATTTATTGTCCTGTACGGCACTTCAGCGGGCGCCCACAAACAGGCGCATAAAGCCATGGTCAGGAAACAGGGCAATAAAACCATCGCCAACTGGCCGGGATGTAAGAGTTTTTCCAGGTTCAGAGCTATCATACCCGCGGAAAGGTAGACAACCAAGCCGCAACACAGGCAGCGCAGGTAGCTGGTACAGTGGGCGCCGCCGCTCACCAGGCGCAGCAGGCTCCCGCAAATGAGGGCGACAATTACCTGGGGCAGGATTCTCAGGAAGCCGGCAGACATTAAAAGAACGACCCCCTTAATTAAAGTCCCCAGGATAATTTCCAGGCCGTAGCGCACACGGTCAGCCTGGCGCGAACTCAAGTCAGCTTCCTCAGTAATGTATTTTGCTATTTTACTTGAGGCGCTATATAGGCTCATCGTTTCCTCACTTTTTCGCAGGCAGGCGGACTGTAAAAATCGTCTCCTCATCATTTGAAGATACGGTTACTGAACCATTGTATCGTTCAACTAGTTCTTTAACTATTGCCAGCCCCAAACCAGGCCTCCCTTTTTTGGTTGAGAAGTTTGGTTCAAAGATTCTGTCAATGATTTCCGGTTCAATTGGTTTACCTCGGTTTGCCACTGCAAAAACAAATGCATTAGATGGTTTTGTTATTTCCACGTTTATAAGGCGCCTTTCTCCCGAAGCGCTTCCCACTGCTTCCATGGCGTTATCAATCAGGTTGCCCAGAACGGAATTGGCTTCTCCGGATTTTAATGGTAGATCTTTAAGGCTGCAGTTTATTAGAACTTCAAGATTCATATTCTTTGCCTCTGCCAGACTGATTTTCGTATACAACATGGCGCTTATTTCATGGTTGTCGGTTTTAATAAGTTCCCCTCGGGTACTAATGGCGTTAAATGTATTTCTTATGTAGTCCCTGGCTTCACGGGAAGAGCCGACTTCAAGGAAGCCGTATACTGCCTGAAGGTGGTGATTAAAGTCGTGGCGCTGTTTGCGGATGGAATAAATTAGCTCTTCCATTTGGGAAATCGTTTCCGCCGTTTGTTTAGCAGTACACTCTACTTCTACAATTCTGGCGATTCTTTTGATTGCCACTGCGGATAAACCTGTTAGAAGTACCACCGCCAAACTAATAAAGGTCGTAAAGCTATTTAAATATAGCTCAGAAATACTGCCGGCGCGGGATAAAAAGAAAGTGCTGTTTAATAGCGCCAGCAGCAGGATGGGGCTCAGAACCAGGGCAATTAGCGGGAAGTACTGCCTAATATAAAAATCTTCATCCAACAGGTCTTGAGCCCTCGATATGGTTAATCCACCTGTTTGTTTTGCTTTTTTTAAGTAAGATAAGATGTTTATACGATGGCGCCGGCAAAAAATGATTATTAAAAGGATGGCTGCGGCTTCCGGCAAAAAGAAGCAGATTCTCAATAGGGGATCGTCAAGAGCCTGTTCATAGGTATAGCCTGTTATTCCCAACAATTGCGGGGCTATCAGTGTTTCTACCGCGGCAAATACAGTGAGTCCCGCCAAACCCGCCAAGGTGGAAGTAATTAGGTTTAGGCGGGTAACCGCGTGAATTATTAAGATAAAGGCTAAAAGCAATAGTATTGTGTGCAGGCCGAAGGGCACTTGGGACAACCTTATAATATAAGACGCCAATGCGTGAAACATGCCGATTATAAATAACTGCCCAAGGCGCGGCCTGAATCCTGCGAGGGTAATCCCCAGCGCTGCCACCAGCATGGCTTCGGGAAGGGATACGCATAAAAGTTGCAGGATTGTCATTTTATCCACAAAATACCACTTCCTAATTATTGTCGCCTAAAATCGCAATTCCTGCTGTGTTTGTACGAAAGGGTCCTTTTGGTGCCTGAAAGGGTCATTTAGCTTTTTAATTACGGAAGGCTTCTAAAAAACAAAGCTCATCCCGGTACCGGAATGAGCTTATATTCAACTAAACAAAATTATGTCTCTCTTTTTCCGACAGCCTGGCTGCATTGACAGATACTATGTTTAGGCCAGTGCTTTTTTGAGATCCTGCCTTTAGATAGGTTGTATTCTGACTATACAATTTCTATAAGGAAATAGATATTCCTTCTATTCTCTCCAAATATTTACGTTAATGAACCTGGTAGTATGGACATTGACAAGGGACAACCCCCTTAGTTGGGTTGCAGTTGTTTCCGAAGCCTTTCGGAGCAGCGCTTCAGCTTCAAGCCCGAGGGCTGAGGTAAGGTTTTCAGCAAAAAAAAGCAGCCTGTGGGTTGTGTAATATCCCAGGCTGCTTTTGTTAAATACTTAAATTTTTGCCTCTTTCAGTCATCACCCCATTCAATGTACAATAAACCGAAGTAAATTCACCCTCAACCTTATAAATAAATAAACACCACATACCAGAAAGCGGTAATCCGTTTCCATAGATCTTAGTACTTGGAGGCGCTCCCATTTGAGGAAAATCAGGCTTCATATAATTTCATTTTATAGCAAAGCAAATTGGTCATTAGAACTTGCTGACTCAAGTCATCAAACTAATATAGAAAAGGAGGAAATATAAATATATGGTAGAAATATTTCTCCTGAGAACAACATACCAGTGCCTACTCTACTTAGAGATGCTACTAGTAGCCTGGAGGAATTGAACAATGCAGATACCTATTACATCAGCTTTTGACTTTTTAAAAATAGCGCATGATCTGAAGAAAAATAGAAATCATTCTTCGGAAATTGAGTTCTATAGAGGACAACCAGATAGGGAATATGTATTATTGCCAACAATTTACAGGAGCGGTATGTTGAATTATGAAGAGGAGTTAATTAATGAATTTATTAGAAGAAGACCTGATGAATTTCCTGAAAGCGATGGATTGTTCAACATCGTAGCTAAAATGCAACATTATGGATTACATACTCGTTTACTTGACGTAACGGAAAATCCAGTAGTGTGTTTGTATTTTACCTGTTGTGATAATTTTGATAAAGACGGGGAAATATTTATATTTCAAAGAAGGCTTGATGAAATACCAAGTAATACAGTATTAAACATTATTGTAGAATTTTATATTCGCCATAAAAATATTGGTGGGAATTATGACGTTAGAAGTTATTACGACTATATAGTTAGAAATCACAAGGAAAAAGATGTGGAAATGGCATTTTATCATATTATTAACGGATACTATTGTTTTGCAAGACCAAAGGTTATAAATGAGCGTATATTGAGACAGTCTGGTTCGTTTATGTTATATGCAAATGATGTTTGTCCAAAAGAAAATTGCAAAAACGAAAAATGCATTTATAGAGGAACAGATAAATGTGAAAAAGATAGTATCGCAGAGGATATTAGAAGAAGAGTTGAAACCTTATCTATTAAGGAAACATTATGGGATTAGGGAGTGTACCGGCTTCCGTGTAAATGGAATAATCTCACAAGTAATTGTACACACTAATAATGCTTTTACTCATGCGCAGGATAGGGCAACGCGGGAGCGCGACCCGAGCGGCGCTTGAGGTTTGGCGAGGCGGCGGATTCCAATGGAGACCGTCGCTTTTATCTGCCGTCTTGGAAAACCAAGCGATAAACTCCAGGGGTTCGGGGGCAGCGCCCCCGATCACGAAACCATTTTACCTTGCAGCCGGTCCTCAAAAAATATCATCAGTT
>NZ_QFGB01000097.1:0-7636 GCF_004369245.1 Pelotomaculum sp. FP
GGCTTCTTTAACAAGCTGCTCTTTGAAATCCTGAGGATATCTTTTACGTTTCATCCATACCCCTCCGTTAATATTAGTTTATATTAATAAGGGGGTATGGCTCAAACTCAATTAAGGGGCTTAATAGTTTTCAGCTCTGGCGCAAGTTGGCCAACGAAAAATCGAACACACTGATCAAAGCCAAGAAGTGCATACGCTGACTTCCGAGCGTCCATAAGCCCTTCGTCGACAAGCTCACCTTCGTACTTTAAGTATCCGAGGTGTTGTTCTGCTGAGTTGTCCATAATTCTTTTTGCAACCCCTTTAGTCCACTTATCTTCTAAGAATATCAGCGTATCTAATGTCTGATGGAGTGTGTTATCGCATAAAGCACGTATATGCCTTCGTTAACAGAATTCTTTATTTTAGTGTTGATATTATACTAGCAACACAACTCTTTCTTATATTTACATGGTGCATCTTTGCACTTTTTGTTGGATTAGGGAGTATCGAACCCAAGATAAAGCAGATAGATTAACAGGGTGAAAACACAATTTCATGACACTTACACTGTTGAAAGCTCTTGGCTGTCGGAATGCTCTTTACTATTAAAATTATATTTACTAGCGAAATAATCATTGATTTCTTTGTATATATTAGGAATCAATCGTTTTTCTTCTTCGCTAAATAATTTATTAAAATATTCTTCTGCATTTTCATTTCGCTTGCTTTTGTCGGCTAATCCCTTCTCATCTGCATCCATTTGCTAAGCGCCAAGACGTTAGACTTAGAGCTTATGCGGTGCTAGAATCGGGCAGTCTGGAAAGGCCTGATTCAGGATCAGAGTATGAATCCTAGCGCGGGTAATAGCGACTCGAAGAACCTTCCGGCTCTTTCGGTAGGGAGCTGGATCCCTTGGCCATTTGAACGGCGAGGAATGATCGGCCCGAAAGACGATGACAGCGTCGAACTGCTTGCCTTTGGACTTGTGCATCGTCATCACATGGATCCCTGTAAGATCCTCACCCCCGGATAGAATCTGGTCCTCGGTTAGCGCCGCATCCAAGGCTTGCCGAGCGAAGGGATAGCTACCATGCGTTTCCCAAATGGCCGTTAGACCGGATGCAATCCGCCTTCCCCGGTTGAAAGCCATAAGGTATTGCAGTTCGCGGTCGACGGCTACGAGCTCGGAAACGCCAGTGCCTTGAAGCTTTCCCCGAAGAAGCATCCAGTCCTTACGAGGATCACCGGAGAACATACTTACCTGAAGTTCGCCAATGAGCGCATACAATTTCTTATATATAACTGCTTTGGTAGGAACCTTGCCTCCCCGGGTCTGTTGAGCCCATAGCTGAAACTCTTTGGAGCGAGCCAGCGCTCTTGCAGTACCCTTCGCACGGAAAACCAAAGAGAGTAATTCTAGTGCCTGCGCTATATCAATTGCTTGATTTGCAGCGTACTTTGGCTCCATGAGGAATGCGACGAAACGGCTTGCAAGCAATGTTGTGGCTTCATCAAATAGGAGTTTGTGTGGGATAGGAGTCGCGCCACCCCTCAGTGCATTAGAAATGATTGCGGCTCCTCGGTCAAAGGAAGCTAGAAGTGCAATACTCTCGGGTGGCTGCCCGGTCTCTGCCTTCACGATTCTGCTCACTATCCCAATACTCTGACGGATAGCTTGATCACGGCTATTAGCACGGGGATGGAAATTTAACTGTGAAACGCCTTTGTATGGCGCACCACGACTCACACCGGTCAGGATATCATAACCAAAGGTCGCAATTTCAGAATCCGGGCTTCGGTTGTTCTCGCTTCCAAGATCGATGCGGGTCGGACGTAAATCGTCTTCAATCTGTTGAATCCGCTCTGGGCCAATGCCTGGCAGGAAATCGAAGATCTGCTGCTCCAAATCTGCAAGACAAAGCGTCTGCGAATACTCCGCTAATGCTTTGACGCATGCCCATTGGTCTGGCCCGGTGTCTTGGGCTTCATCCACGATGATAAGCGGAAATCGATTGGCAACAATCTGCCGGATACGAGCGCTACGGGTGAGAAGTTCAGCCACTTTGGGGGCGAAAAGATCGAAGGCAATGCGGCCCTCTTCACGAAAGAGGTGCTCGCGCTGTGTTTCCCATACAGGCCAAGCCGGATCGTTACGTTCAATACCATCGGAAAGCGCCTTTTCATCATGGGGCGGAAGTAGCGTCAGGCGCTTGGGTGCGCCAAGCAAATAACCATATGTACGTAGAATATCCCAGAAGAACGAGTGAAAGGTCTGGATGTTCAGCATCTTTTGCTGGGTTCTGGGAATCTGCTCTTTTGCAGCTTCTGCAATTCGTGCGACGGCTGCTCGGGAAAAGCTAAGAAACAGGACGGCTTGCCCACTGTCAAGGCCTGCTTCAATCCGTCGCAGAGCTTTTAGAAGTGCAATAGTTGTCTTGCCGCTTCCAGGTCCTCCTGTGACAAGCGTATGCCGCTCTGTGTCGAGCACCTGCTGGCGCTTCTGGCAGATTCTCAGGGTCATGTTTGCACTCCAAAGACTAGATGTTGTACTGTCTCTGCATCCACTACTACTTCTGGGACAGGGGAGTTCTCAGTAAGCACCGAAGGAATGGGAATGGGAACGGGAACCGGCTCGGGCTGGGGAAAGTCTGTGTAGACCTGGGAGAGGAAATTAACCACGCTTATAGGAAGTTCGGCCATCTCGCACAGATCAATAAGCCTACCAGCGGTTCCGTCTCCTTTGCGGCCCTTCAACAAGTTGGCCATAAGCGCCCTTACGTCATCATCATCTGGGCGTTGTACAGGGATTCCGACATTCCCTTGCTCACCTGCATTTCGGATTTCCTCCAACAGTAGCCATTGACGGTCAACCGGAATCTCCCTGATAAGGAGTTCTTCCGCACCGGTAAAAGCTGTTTCGTTAGGCAGGTCGAAAGCATCTTGCAATGCCTGTATTTCTTGCGGCTTACGCTGCTTCTGGTCATAGAAGGCGTAAGTCTTGAGTCCCAAGTTCTTGAAGAATGCCCCGAATGCAGGGAGCGAGCCATCACCGTCAGACGAAAAAATCGTGACCCCCGAAAGATCAAGTGGATACTTGTCTTCATTGGCTGCTTCCATCTTATCCGCAACTGCCCTAAGCATGACCTGCTCGGTAAGACCCTCAGTTACAATGACAGCCTTGCCAAGCATCGCCTCACATAGTCCACGGCGGGCGTGCTTCCGATAGGTCTTGGGCTTGAGAGCCCCGCCAAGGATCACTGGCGCAGCCGTGAGCTCCGCTTGCTCTGATCGCCGTAGGATTTGGATCTGCTGGGGCTCAAATTGTTCGATGATATACGGGGAGTGTGATGTCACAAAACACTGTGTCGTCTTGTTGAGCAGGTAATTAGCAACACGTCGCTGTGTATGCGGCGGCAGGGCGATTTCTGGCTCCTCCATCGCAAATATTACATTGTCCTTCTTAATTTCCGCAATAAAGGACAAAAGGGCCAGGACTAGGGTATTTAGCGTACCCGTCCCAACCTCTTGGAAAGGCACCGGCTCCTGATCGGGGGCCATCGAAAGGAAGAATGCCATTGTCTTGCGCAAATGTTCCCTGGTGAGTTGAGACACGAATAACTTAGTAGCAGAGTCCTTGCCTTGGGCAGGGATATACTGGGCCAGGCGTTTCTCTATCGAATCTAGTACGGTTCTCAAGTAGGCGGCATCCTGATCGATCGGGGGATCAAGAGCTCGAAGCCGCTTAATGGCTTGCTCCCAGAGCCCCGTACGGATCTTGCCGAGCCTCAAGATTATGTCCAAGAGCGATCCTCGCTCAAGGCTTAGAGCACGGGTTCCCGTTCGCAGGGTACGTAGATACAGAAAGCCAATCATCCGCTTGACGTTCTTGCTTACAGGCTTCAGTGAGCCGTCCAACTCGTTTGGGCTATGGGAGAAATAAGTTTTAGCCTCGAACTCATCCTCTTCTGGGTCGTATTTACCAATCGTTTCCAAGCGCAGGCATGGCTCGACGGCGGGGGTATCGACGAGGTCTGCGTCGCCTTCTTCCAGGAGGCGACGTTGCTCCTTGTGCCAAAACTCCAGGTGTGAGCCGCAACTATTAGAGGTCTCTAGATTCAGATCGGTTAGAACAACCTCAATACGAAGGGGCTTTGGCGTTTCACCATCAGCTTCGAGATATGTGCTATTATAAAAGTCAAACTCTTCAATCGGCGGAAACTTCGATAGCCGGTCTGGGCCAAGCACAAGATCGAGAGCCTCGCAGACGGTAGACTTTCCAACATTATTCATTCCGACCAGCAGCGTGTGACCATCGAAGTGCAACGTAGCGCTGTCAACCCCTTGGAAATTCTCGATAATGAGGCGTGTAACCTTCATGTTCTACCTCCTTTTAGGCATTTACTACCCGCCCAAGAAAATGGCATGTCTGTTACTTGAAAAGTTAAAAACCCTGTCTTTCTACGAATTTCCTAAGATTCCCAACCTGTACTTATATGAATAAATGGTAATAATATTCTTTTTTAGACTTATCTTTGTTTTACCCCTAAGTCAATCTTCAACGCATCTCGATAATTAGTAAACTCATCCCAAGTATAGTGAGAATGATCCATCATATCCTGAATAACCTTTCCTATATATCTATTCAACTCTAAAAACAATTTAATAATTTCATTGTCACCAAGAATCTCCTCTAATGTTCCCCCTAAATGCACTATTCTGGTGCGAAAACCTGTATAAGAACCTGTTTCGTCCTTCTTACCAGTTAGTTCTTGGAAACGATTCGATATATTATTATATTGTTGTCTAGTTTGAGCAATATGGCAAGCAATCTCCTTTTTTACCTTTTCAAATTTCTTGAAATTATTTGGATAAGCTAAATAATCAAATAGACTCATAGCTCTAATAAATTTTGATGTGTTTGTATTTGCTTCAAGGACACCAGTGTATAAATTTAAACCAGTTCTAACAACTGCCCCTACCTCTGCAATATTATTAAAGAACTCGTGCTTATCGATAAATGAGATCTGCGAATTATTTAAATCAAGCCCAATTCCCTTGACTATTAAATGATTAATAATGGAACCTGCAATCATATAACTCTCGTTATCTTGTAATGAATATACTAGAGCTCCTGAAAAACCATTAGAATCTTCCCACGTTCCAACAGGCCCTGGTAATGTGTCAGGCAAATCCATCCGACAAAAATAAAAACGGAGAATATCCATTGCTTCTTCTGCTTGTTGAGATAATCTACTTATTAACCTGATATCATCTTGATGTGTCCACAATAAAAAACTATTCCAGTCAAGAGATGTTGTAAAAGAAACTAATGTGTTTTCTCTAAATACAACTGCTGAAATACCAGTGATACTACTTGATACTTCTCGTAAATCTTGGCCCTTAAATACCTGTAATTCAGCTTGCTGATTCAATTCCTTGTTTGGGACAATTCTGAGCTCTTTAAGATTGACTTCCTCAGCAGGAAAAAAATGAAAACGCCCGATGCTAAAATTTCGTTCTATATTAAACCTAGATATTGGCATAACGATTAAATACTTACCCTTTTTCAGGTCATCTAAAAATTCATTTATCAAGCTTATCATTATCAAATCCTCACAAAAGTCAATTTAATACGCTTAACTTAACTTCTAGTTCTCTACATATCCTGATAATTCCTATCTTTATACACATAAATATCCATAAATTTTTTCCATGCCCATATTTCACCATACTCTCAATGAAAGCAAATCATCCATAATTCCAGCATAGGCTGTTTATCTATGCAAAAAAAGCAATCTACTGATAGTTCATATATTCAGCTTACCGGCCAAGCCTTTCTCAATATTTTCTTCTATCCTGGCAATAACCCTTCTTGATACCGTTTTTCTTAGCCCAGCCACACGCATGACTTCCCATTTTTCAAAAATACCCTTTTCTTCATACAGCTTACGGCATACAAAATCAACTCGGCGAAGCTGGAATTCCTCAACACTCTCAGCAATATTCTCAATATATTGCTTTGTCAAAGGAAGCTTATCCATATAAAAGCGAAGTGATGAATAACCCATTTCCTTCATAAGACGTGAGGAACTGATTCGAACAGGTTCCGGCATAAGCAACAAACGTGAATATGCTGTTTTCGCCTTTTCGAGGGTTTCAATATCCCGTACACTCCAGTCAACTATTTGTGTTCCTCCAGGTAGCTGCTTAACCTTTTCAGGCAATATGGTGTATAGCAAATCACGCTGGTGCTTATAAAGTCTCATATATTGAAGATAAAGTTGCTTTCGCACTTCATTTCTTGTACAACCCGGGTTTTCTTTTACATATTGACGTATTTCATCGGCATCCGCACTATAATCTGCTTCTCCTTGCTTGCCTTTCGGTACATAGATTTTCATGCTCGAATTCAAGAGGTGTGCTATACCAAGCTTATCTGCATATTTAACGACTGTCTTTGGATCACAGCTCATTTCACGAGCTATCCCTCTCAGACTGCCAACGGATTTTATTGCTTCAACAAGCCGCTGTTCCCATTCCTTATCATATAAATTATATTTTCCCTTGGTATTAGCCCCTCGGCTGTTCGTTGTATTCCAGGATTTCGTCATTTGCCTGTTTGGTGAGCAAAAAAGCCCTTCTGCATTTCCGCACAGAAAAAGCGATATCAAAATATACCGCAACGGATGAATGGCCTTACCGGGGAACCTAACAGCTTCTGACGGCCATTCATAGTCCTTGTTTGTATCAATATTGCACTCAAGCAATTCAAGTAATCTTAGACCATAAAAATTTTGCAAGTCATGACAAAAATCTCTTTGTCTGACATGTCCTTTTCTCGTAAGATATCCTTTGCTCGACATCCAGCTGGTGATGTTTTCATGCACCTTGACATTGTCAAACTCTGTAAAATCACGATTAATAATATATCTGGCTGCCTTTGCAACATCATTGAGTTTGAGCGTTATATGCTTTTCATCTTCATTTTCATGCTGATTTTCTGGATTACCCAGTTCTTCCAAATCGATATTTTTGAAATCAAACCTGACAAACTGGATTCGACTCACATGTTCTTTTGCCACCGGATATTCCTTAAGGCTACAGCCATGTTTGTCACAAACAAATACTCCTTCCAGTTGGTGAACTCTATGAAAATAAGCTTCCCCGTACCATGACATATCCTCAACAGCACATTGCGGACAATAATACAGCTCGGATTTCCTACAGATGCCTCCAGCCGCCATCCCGATAAGAGCAAAAAGTCTCTTTCCCCCATTGTTATTGACAGCATCCACCACTTGTTCTTTCCGTCTTTTATCCATAAACGGTAGATAATACGGCAGTATTGTATGCCTCCGGATCCAGAATTCCGGCGTATAAATCTCATTCTCAAGCTGGCCGGCAAAGTATTTAAGCCTGCATGGCACAGCTATACTTGGTAGTGCATTACGGTCGCCAAAGACCTGTACCAACGTCTCACGCATAGACACATTACCGGAATAATAATGATAACGGGCTATAGTACTATCTATTAAGCCCCTTAATTGAGTTTGAGCCATACCCCCTTATTAATATAAACTAATATTAACGGAGGGGTATGGATGAAACGTAAAAGATATCCTCAGGATTTCAAAGAGCAGCTTGTTAAAGAAGC
>NZ_QFGB01000098.1:0-7349 GCF_004369245.1 Pelotomaculum sp. FP
GCGTCTTGGGAGCCAAATACTCAAAGTTATTCATATACATCTTTGTAAGCCACCTCCTTCAAATACTTTCAGCTACCCATCGATAACCGCTTTCTTCACTTCTTACTGCAGAAAATTCTGATGTCGCTTTCTTTGGCATTCCCCCTTTATTTATTCAAAAAATTAGGATAAGACACTATCCCATTGCCACAGATACGTATTACTTATTTTTGTTATTTTCCGCATTTTAGTTAGCATATTAACTATATAAAATAATAATATAATTTATAGCACTATAAACATTAAAAAACAAAAAAAATTGAAAATGAATCAAATATATCCAACTAGTATAGGCTATAGTAGTATGCCAAAAAAATAATAATATGCATGCTATAATTATTATGTTAAAAATAACACTTTCGATTGCACCCCACAACTTTATACAGCGTTACCATTAACACAATTTATTAACAGCATAAAACTTATTTATGCTGTTATACTCACATAACAATATTTTTTATTACATTGTATAGTACTATATTTAAAAAATCAAGTTCAATTTTTTGTCCGAAAAGCCATGTGTATTTTAAAGATATTGCTTCTATATTAAGCCCCGGGCATTTATGATTTTCATCACAAACGGTGTTCCTTTATGCAACAGAAATGTTTCAAGAGAAAAAATCCTGTTCCTACCGGTTTTAGATAAATTACACTGTTTGCATTAGAGTGAGTAACTAGGTTTTGTTCATAGTAGGCATCACTCAGGGAACATACTTCAACCCTGGTGTTTTCCTACCCTGTTGACAGGTATTGCGCAAGGAATCAGTCACTGAAGGAGCCGCAGACCCGTCTTGGCGACCGTCTTAAAAGCAGGCTTAAAAAGCTTTCACGTTATAACTGAAAAGATATAATTTTAGCGGCAACGGGTTTATCTTCCGTTGCCGCTAATTAATCTCTACAGTATGAAAATCGGTCTGGACAAAGACGGTTTTTTCAAGCTGTAGATTTTCAAAATCAATATAGGCGTTGCGTCTTACATAGTCTTGGGTTGAAAATATCTTTAACTTTTTGACCCTACGCCGGGAAAAATAACCCGGCGTAGGGCATCATTCACTTAGCTACGCAGGAGAGTCACAGCTAGTATTTAGCTTCTTTTTCTTTCTTTTCTTTCAAGGCCTTGAGTACCATTTCTTTAGTAACCGGCACTTCATAGAACCTTACACCTATAGCATCATAGATAGCGTTGACAATAGCCGGGAAAGTTGGCTGAACGGCGCCTTCGCCTGTCTCCTTGGCCCCAAAGGGAGCTGTCGGGTCATAGCTGTCTTTTAAAGTGTTGATGGACATTTCCGGCATTTCCATAACAGTCGGCATCTTATAGTCGTGGAAGTTTGGATTCAAATGTTCGCCGTTTTCGTCTATAACCTGATTTTCATAGAGAGCCGACCCCATGTTATACACAATGGAACCTTCCACCTGACCGTCCGCAGCCATGGGGTTGATCATTGTGCCCATGTCACCGGATTCAGTTACCTTCTTCACCCGGACCCGACCGGTTTCCACGTCCACGTCCACTTCGTGTACTTGACAGCTGAAACCAAAGGTAGGAGAGTGACCGATATTCGCGCCCTGAATTCTATTGCCGGTCACGATATCAATCCCTTTGCGCCGCGGCGGTGAGAAGTGCCCGATGCCTATCAGCGCCCCAACGGAGTTGATGGCTACCTGCACTACTTTTTCCCATTCTATACTTTTTTTCGTTTCATACATAGAAGAGATTTTATGGTCTTTTATTTGCAAATGGTCGGCCCGGCAACCCAGCATCCCAGCCGCAATTTCTTTAAGCTTCTGGTTGATCGGCTCGGCTGCCGCCCTGATAGCGGTACCGGTGGCGTAGGTTAACCGGCTGGCAAAAGTACCCAGGTCGAAGGTTCCGATTTCCGTGTCTTGCGACTGGATATGGATATCTTCGAAATAGAGCCCCAGCGCTTCGGCGGCCATCTGAGCCATGACGGTGTTAACGCCCTGGCCGATATCAGTGCACGCGCAGTGCAGGGTCGCCCCGCCTTCGGTATCAACCCGAAGTACCACTGTGGTATGTGGCTTGTAAGACGGGTAGAGGGTATAGGCTGTGCCGCTAATATAATTACCGCCGCCAAGTCCGATACCTTTGCCGAAAGGCAGTTTTCCGTGCTTTTCAAGATAGCCTGATTTTTCCACAGCGGTCTGCAGGCATCTCTTGTACTCGGTGTGCGGCACGTACATATTGTTTGCTGCTGTATAGCCTGATTCGACAGAATTTTTCATCCGCAGTTCGTACGGGCTGATCCCCATCATTTCAGCCAACTCGTCCAGCATGCACTCCATGGCAAACTTGGGCTGGACGCCGCCTAGACCACGCATGGCCCCCATGCTGGGCTTGTTGGTGTATACGTTTCTGACATAGGAACGGGCGTTGGGAATCTTGTAGGGCAGGTGGACCATGGACGCAGTGTAGAACATCACCACGACACCCCAGCTTGCGTATGCGCCCTTGTCCATAGTATTGTCAAATTCTACGGCCTGGAGATAACCGTCTTTATCGGCGCCAATTTTCATCTTCATGTGGCATGGGTGCCGGCCCTTATTGGTGAAGAATACTTCATTGCGCTCATAGGTTAATTTAACCGGACGGCCGGTCTTCCTGGACAGGAGGCAGGCCACAAACTCTGACGGGCATGCTTCACCCTTGCCGCCGAAACCGCCGCCTACCGTGGGTATGGTAACCCGGATTTTGCTCATGGGTATTTCTAAAACGTTCGACATCTGGACATGCAGATAGTGGGGAACCTGGTTGCTGGCCCACAAATGCAGTCTGCCGCTTTGCGGGTCATAGCTGGCCAGGGCGGACTGCGGTTCAATAAAGCCCTGTTGCGGCATGCCGGTTTTGAATTCTCTTTCTAAAACATATTCACACTCGGCAAAGGCCTTGTCCACATCGCCGTATATCTGATCACCCTGGTGACATATATTTCCCGGCTTATCATCATGGATTAGCACTTCATTTGACCGTGCCATGGATTCAAACGGATCAAGCAATACCGGCAGGGGCTCGTATTCCACTTCAATTAGATCAAGGGCTGCCTCGGCGGTTTCTTCATCGATGGCGGCAACAGCGGCCACGCCTTCCCCATAAAAGCGAACTTTATCTATAGCCAGTACAGTCTCATTGCAATTATGCGGCACGATACCCCATTTATTAGGAGCTTCGTCTCCGGTGAGTACTGCCAGTACTCCCGGCAATGCGAGCGCTTTGCTGCAGTCGATCTTTTTGATTTTGGCGTGCGCGTATTCTTTGCAGCGTTTGATTTTCGCGTACAGCATACCGGGCAGCACCATATCGTCGGTATAAACCGCTTCACCCTTTACTTTGACAGCGGCGTCTACCTTCGGCACGCTTCTTCCTATCTGGGAAAACCTTCTTTCATCCAGATATGAAGGTACTCCTTCACGTACATATTGCTCTTTATCCCATATTCCCATTTACTTCACCCCCTGTGCGGACATGGCCTCGGAAGCCATTTGAATAGCTTCAACAATTCTCTTGTAGCCGGTGCAGCGACAAAGGTTCCCTGCTATGGCACGCTTGATTTCAAGCTCGGTGGGCTTGGGATTCCTGTCCAGGAGCCCTGTTGCTGACATGAGCATGCCTGGTGTGCAATAACCGCACTGGACGGCGCCATGGTTGATAAATGCCGCCTGCAGAGGATTCAGTTCACCATTTGGCAAAGCCAGCCCTTCTACAGTGGTGATTTTTTTGCCTTGGCAGGTAATCGCCAGCGTGATGCAGGACAATGTGGCTTTTCCGTCTACCAACACGGTGCAGGCGCCGCAGTCGCCCATCCCGCAACCTTTTTTTGTGCCGGTAAGGCCTATTTTTTTCCTGAGTACGTCAACAAGCAAATCCCTGTGGCTAACAACAAGATCATATACCCGACCGTTTATGTCTAAACTAATCTGTTGTTTCAAAGCTTACACCTCCTGAGCGGCGGCGAACGCCTCTTTAAGTAACCTGCGAGCCAGCACTCCTACGATTTCACGCCGGTATTCCTCGGTGGCCCGGATGTCGGTAATCGGCATTGCTTCGCTCTGAGCTGCTTCAGCCGCTTTCTCTACTAATTCATCACTGAATTTCCGCCCAATCAAGATTTCGGGAACAGCATTGGATACCAGCGGTCTCACGAAAACTGAGCCCATGACCAGCCTTACATTCTTCACAGTCTTTTTGTCGTCTTCCAGTTCAAAACTGACAGCCATATTGACACAGTCAATTTCCATAGAGTCTCTGGCGCCCATATAGGCATAACGGCTCACTGACTTGGGAGACGGCTCCGGCAGAACAAACCTGGTCAGAATTTCTCCTTCCCTAAGGTCGATTCTTCTGACACTTGTGATGAAGTTCTCCAGAGGCATTTCCCTTTCCCCGGCCGCGCTGCTTACAACAACCCTGGCGCCCAGCGCTACCAACGGTGTGGGAGTCTCACCCGACGGTGAAGCGTTACAAGTATTGCCGCCGATTGTGCCCATATTCCTTACCTGGGTTGAACCAAGTTCGCCTGCCGCACAGTAAAGGGCATAGTATTTTTCTTTCACTATTTCGGAATACTCAACTTCTGCAATCTTTGTGGTCGCGCCGATGACCATACCTTTACCCGGCTCATACTTTATGCCTTTAAACTCTTCGATATTATTAATGTCAATCAGGTATTCCGGGCTTATTACCTTGTCTTTCATCAACACGATCAGGTCTGTGCCGCCGGCAAGGATCCTGGCCTTGCTTCCCAGACGGCCTACTAATTCAAACGCTTCGCCAGGCGTCTGGGGAGCTAAATACTCAAAGTTATTCGTATACATCTTTGCAAGCCACCTCCTTCTTATCCTTTCCACTGCTCATGCATTACCACTTTCTCGACCTCTTGCTGCAGGAATCTCTCTTGGTGTTTTCTTGGACATGCCCCCTTTATTTTGATTCAACACCAGGGAAGCCTTTTAGTTAACCCGTGGCTGTTTCTCCTAGAGGCCATAGCATTAATTATTGAACCGACCTTCCGAAATAAGGCAACACTAAACCAGCCCAGGTTTATCTATTGTTTAAAGCAACCCGGCATTGAAAAAATAGTTAAGATCATTTTTAATCAAGCTACAAATTCAACCTTGACTTTTTGATTGTCCAGTTATACAATCAAATGGTCGATATTTGTAACTGGAGATACTGGAGATACTAAAATCAGTCTTTGCTGAGATCCCCTAAAACCGTTTAGGGCACTTTGCAAATCTTATTTTTTGTTTTCATTCAGTGCTGCGTAGTTTAGAAAGAGCGTTTAGCTACTTAATACCCGTTAATCATTACCTCTATCATGGTGACCCTGATTTGCCAAGTATGTCTATGGCACCGGCATAGCAAAGTCATAAAACGACGCAAGTAGGCGGTTTTTTGGTATATCCAGTGCAAAAGCAGGTTCCAACCGACCCGGAAAAAGGGGCTTTCATCTAGCGGAACCACTGTTGAATTTTGTGCCGGTCTCGATAGAGTAAGAATAATTTCCCCTGCCTGACAGGTTGTCCCTATCAGCAAAAAAGGAGCGTCTGGTGTTTTAACTCGTCAAAGGGTTGTTGATTTATTGCCCTTGTCGCAGACAACATTCAGGTCATCAGAGGCGGCAAAGACTCGCTAAAACGGCACTTATCTTATTTTTCGATTCTTATTTAATCGTTTTTTATTTTCAGAGTTTTCAAGGGATATGTTGATCGATTCAGTGCGGCGGCGTACTGGCAGTTATGATGTTTTTTATTGTGAAGTGCTTTTCTAGGAATCCTGTAAAGTCTATGGTTTTATGAAAGTCTTTCTCATGTTTTCGCTGTAGATTTATTTTTGTTCCCGGCTTGATGTTTCTAATTGACTAGTGGTAATAACACGAGGACACTTTCCTTCGGAATGGTTTGTTTGCACACTCACAAATTCCGGATAAAGGATCGGTGTTGCTCTTTTTTTTGCTGTTTTTTACAGGATTTATTAGTCTAAAGCCACTCAATTATTAAGTGTTACTGTAGTTAACATAGTCCATAGTAATATCATTAACAGCTGGGAATAACATCTAAAACATACTAAACTAATACAGGCTATAGTAGTATACTAAAAAATAATAATGCTGTAGAATAGAACCATCATGTTACAAAAATCACTTTTTATCGCAAAAAATAATTATACAATTGATCTCGTTCATTAATATAACTTATTGACATTAAAAAATTTATTTATTGCCTTATGAGCGTATGTCAATAACTATTTATTCCATTGTATAGTACTATATTTAAAAAATCAAGTTCATTTTTGTCTGTAAATGGTTATGCTTGACCGTATATAGTTATTTCACTTAAATAACTTATCAAAGCTAATCATAACAGCTCCTCTCTCTTTTTTTTGAACAATATCCGCAATTTGCCTAAAAGTTTTTTTACATACGGTCATAATAAAATGAGATCGGAGAGAGTTTAGTGATTGAAGTAATGTTTCCTAATTTCTACAGATTGGAAGTGCCCTTGCCCAAAACCCCCCTCAAATATTTAAACTCCTATCTTATTAAAGGACAGGGGCGGAATCTGCTCATAGATACTGGGCTTAACGAGGTTTTACATATTTTAAAAAACGGGCCTATGAACGCCTATCACATCGCAAGCCAAATGACCTGGGATATAAACTGCAATTCTTGGGAAACATTTCCGCGAGCTCAAAAATTTTTTGCCACAGCAGAGGCTGTCACTCATTTAGAACTTTTATGCAATGAAAATTTGGTTCGAAAAATTGACCACAAAGAGACAATACTCTTCGAATTAAACCCTGGTCAATAGGATCACCAACATTAAGGTATCGGATTTAATCCTTACGTTTTCAAAATTTTAAAAAGTCTGACGTTGCTAAATACAACAATTTGTTTTTATAGTATTAAAGGTTAAACCACAAGAAAACACATCCCTATCCTGGCATAATATAGTTGCCAAGCACAAAACCAGGCCAGGATAAACGGATGTTTTTCTGATTTTATGGATATTTATAAAAGAGCGATTTCGACATCAATTGCTACAAATGTCTGGTTTTAAACTATTTATTTTTTAAACAACCTATTATATAATATAACAAGTATATATTCTAATATATACTACTTTAGTTTGTGCTAGTATGCTGTATTTAACTAACGTACTTCCTTATGTCAAAGGAGGAATAATATGAGGATTGCGGTTCTGATGAAACAAACTTTTGACACTGCGGCAATAATCAGTTTGGATGCCAGTGGGCAAATTGAGCGCCAGGGTGTCAACCTGATTATCAATCC
>NZ_QFGB01000099.1:0-7334 GCF_004369245.1 Pelotomaculum sp. FP
TCACGATCTGCTTCATTTGCATGCATTTTTCAGCTTCCCTAAGAGAAAAGAGCATCCTGATAAGCTCTTCTGCCCTCATGATGCTCTTTTGCCTTGCCGACTCTTTGCTTATCTTAATGACATTGCCCGCACGGGTGTATTTTTTCGTGACCTACTGATTGTTTAATCCAGGAAATTTCAACTCTTTCTCGCCAGGGACTGCTCCATAATCCGGTAAATCCGGTCCACCATAAGGCGGGGATCCTGAACCAACCCCGCGGCAATCAGGGCGTTATCTAAAACCTGTTCAGCCACAATCCTGGCTAAAGCTTCATCTTCTTCCCGCAGTGGCAGGAGACGCTTAATTAATGCGTGGCTGGGGTTAATCTCCAGAACTTTTCTCCCCATATCCCCCATTTGCTCGTTGAGGACTTGCATAAACCGCTGCATGCTGCCGGTCATCATCCCGTCAAGGTCGAGGATAATAGCGGGGCTTTCCACCAGGCGGGTTGACTCCCTGACCTCGCTGACCCGTTCACCCAGCACCTCCTTGAACCATGCGGTTAAATCCTGGATCTGGTCATAGTTCAGCGACTCCACGCCCTCTTGCGGCGGGGGCGCAGGTATATTCAACTCGGCAGTATCGGCAGAAACCATCCTCTTACCCTCGAACTCCGCCAAATTGCTCAAAGCAAAGTCATCGACCGGTTCGTTGGTATACAGCACCTCCAGGTCCGCCGCCCGGAAAGCTTCCAGGTAAGGACCGGCCTCGATCGAAGCCCTGGTGGGACCGTTGATAAAGTAGATCTCTTCCTGCCCTTCTTTCATCCTGTCGAGATAATCCGGCAGGGAAACCATCTTGCCCGGCTCTGATTTAGAGGACTCAAACCGCAAAAGCTTGGCCACGTCATCGCGATGGCTAAAGTCGGTGGCTGCGCCTTCCTTTAAGAAGACTCCAAAGGTTTTCCAGAATTCCAGATACTTGTCAGGCTCTTTCTGAGACTGCTCCTGGAGGAACTTTAAGAAACGGCCGGTGATGACCCTGCGCAGCTTGGTCATCAGCGCTCTGTCCTGCGTGGTTTCACGGGAGATATTGAGAGGCAGGTCCTCGCTGTCCACCACCCCTTTGACAAAGCGGAGCCATTGCGGCAAAATATCTTCAGCATGCTGCTGGATCAAAATTTTTCTGCTGTATATATTCACCCCCGGCTCCAGCCGCCCAAAACCGAAACGTTCCATATTTTGCTTCGGTACAAATAACAGGGCATTGATGGCCAGGGGCGCGTCGGCCGTAAAATGCAGGCGGTAAAAGGGCTCGTCGAAGGCGTTGGCGACAAACTTGTAAAAATCGTTATATTCCTCTTCAGTTACCTCGTTCTTATTCCTGGTCCAGATAGCCTGGACCGTATTGACCTGCTCGCCGTTAACTTTGATCGGGAACGGTACAAAGCTGGAGTACTGTCTGATAATCCTTTTAATAACTTCAACCCGGCTGAATTCGTGTGTATCGTCTTTCAGTTCCAGGATAATCCTGGTGCCGCGCGAAAGACCTTCTGACGGTCCCAGATCATAGCTGCCGGCGCCCTCGGATACCCACTCGCAGCCAGCCGCTCCCGGCAGGTACGAACGTGTCTGCAAGTGTACTCTTTTAGCTACCATAAAGGCGGCATAAAACCCGACGCCAAACTGTCCGATCAGGTTCAAATCTTTACTGTCCGAAGCAGCAAGCTGCTGAATAAAATTTTTGGATCCGGAATGGGCGATGGTCCCGATATTTTCGATTACCTCTTCCTCGGTCATGCCGATTCCAGTGTCTGTAATGGTAAGAGTATGCTCTTTATCGTCCAGTTCGATAGAAATTTCCAGGGGAAGTTCCTCTGCGCTACTCCCTTCACCGGTAAGGTTGTGATACCTGAACTTCTCCAGCGCGTCGGCGGCGTTGGAAATCAGCTCCCTCAAAAAAATTTCCCGTTCCGTATAAAGAGAGTTGATCACGATATCCAGCAGCTGTTTTATCTCTGTCTGGAACTCTCTGGTCCGGCGCGGTTTTGTTGCATCTTCAGCAGTCATTTCGTTTCAAACCTCCAGTATATATAAATTGGGGATCCAAAAAAGGCGAGAGATTTTAACCCTCGCCGCTTACTTAAGTTTGGCGAGCAATTGCAACATTATTGACTTTTTCTGACCATAGTATAAGATGGGCACTGGCCGCATGTCAAGACCTTAAGGTATAAAAAGGGAGCAGTCATAATCTTATAAATCTATCCTGCCCAGGCGGCACAGCAATTAAAACCTCAGTCTTTCAATTGAGGAACTATTTGTAAAAATATTGAACCGGCAGGAAATAACGTCTTTAGCGTGAAGTTTTATCACCTGAGAGAAATCAATGGGGGGGCAAAACTTTGCTAAAGCGATGTTGTTTCATTTTTTCCGGCCTGATGGCAGCTTGTATACTGGTTTTTACCTTTGCGGCAGGTTCAACTGCCACTGGACAGACTTCCGGGTTAGAGCCGTCAACGGGCATCCATGTCTATCTTGACGAACTGCCGGTGTCATTCGACGTTCAACCACAGATATATGACGGGCGTACCCTATCGCCCTTCCGGGCTTTGGCGGAAGCATTGAATGTCAAGGTAGACTGGGACGGGGCGACAAATACTGTAACAGCCCGGAACGCACAGACTACAGTACTCCTTCAGATTGGCAACGCTACCGCATACCTGAATAACAGTCCCGTCAACCTGGATGTCCCGCCCCTGCTGGTAAATAACAGGACGCTCATTCCTCTGCGATTTTTTAGCGAGGCTTTCCAATGCAGGGTTGCGTGGGAAGGCTCCACCAACAGCGTCAGGATATTCTCCCCACCCGCGCCGATGGCGGTAACCGCGTTTTATGCCCTGGGTGACACCGCTACCAGCAGTTGGACCGGCCTGTTCGGCACGCCTTTTCCCAATACTGCCGGGGGCCATACGGATCAGGTCAGCCGGCTCGCTCTCGGCTGGTACAGCCTGGACCAGGACGGAAACCTGCTCACCTCCAGCAGTACCGGGTGGCAGAGGCCGGAGGGGTGGCAAGGTGTGCTTGCCGCAGCAAAGGCGTACAACCTGGAGACAGAAATGGTCGTCCACCTCACCGACGGCGCCGGAACGCTATCCAACCTGCTGGCCAATCCCTCCGCCATGCACAAAGCGGTAACCGGGATTGCCGGGGAAGCCGCAGGGTACAGTGGCGTAAACCTGGACTTTGAAGGCCTAGGACTGAGCGGCCAGGGGGAAGAACTAGCCAAAGTCAGAGAACGTTACACAGAATTTGTACGCCTGCTGACAGTTGAGCTCAAAGCAGACAACCTGAAACTGACCCTTTCACTCCACCCCCTGAACAGCGCTTACCGGGGCTATGACTACCAGGCACTGGGAGAGCTGGCCGACCAAATCATTGTCATGGCCTACGACTACGGCCCCAAGCCTGAACCGGTAGACCTTGTCCTGCAGGCGGTTGAAGAGGCCACCGCCTCAGTGCCTGCCAGCAAGGTGCTGCTGGGCATCTCGGCCCCGGGGGAGACACCGCAAAGCCTCCTGGTTAAAGCCGGTATTGCCAAGAGGTACAACCTGGGAGGGATCGCCCTGTGGCGGCTGGGTCTGGTGCCGGGCGAGGCGTGGGACACGCTGCGGTCGACCATACAGGCGCACCGTGAACTATCTTCCGGCTCCTGAAAAAAAGACCTATTATTCACAACGAGATTTCGACACCTGAAGCCCCGGCACAGCCGGGGCATTTTTTTGGTACAATATACTGTATAGATTGCCATGCCGCCAACGCTATCGGAGTATGCACCCAAGCTCCTGGAAAGATAGAAATTATCCAACCATGAATTGCCAGGTTATATGCGAGTGCAGGGGAAGCGCTCTGTGTGCATTTTCAGAGTATAGAATATTCTGGGGGGGAAGAAACATGATTGAGACACTGCTGGCCGGCTGCAGGCTCTGCGCCCGCAGTTGCGGAGCAGACCGTTTAGACGGGGACACGGGTTTCTGCCAGGCCGGCAGAAACGTAAAAATCGCCAGGGCTGCCCTGCACTTCTGGGAGGAGCCCTGCATTTCCGGACGGCGTGGTTCCGGAACAGTTTTCTTTGCCCACTGCAACCTTCGCTGTGTATTCTGCCAGAACCATCCGGCCAGTCAGCAGGGTGTGGGCCGGGAAATATCTATAGACAGGCTTAGTGAAATCTTCCTGGAGCTGATGGCAGCGGGCGCTCACAATATCAATCTGGTCACACCCACCCACTACGCTCCCCATATCATGCAGGCGCTGAACATAGCCCGGCGAAACGGACTGAGCCTGCCGGTAGTATATAATACCAACAGCTACGAAAACGTGGAAACGATCAGGTTCCTGAAAGGGAGCATCGACGTTTACCTGCCTGACCTGAAGTACTATAACGACAAGTACGCGTTAAAATATTCAGGGGTTGACGGTTACTTTGCCAAGGCCAAGGTCGTTATAGAAAAGATGGTCGACCAGGTCGGCGCAATTAAATTCAACAGGGAGGGCCTGCTGGTGAAAGGCGTCCTCGTCCGTCACCTCGCCCTGCCCGGCCTATTGTTTGATTCCAAAAAGGTTATAGACTATCTCTACCGGACCTTTGGCGACTCCATCTACATCAGCTTAATGAACCAGTACACCCCTCTGAACCAGGCCTGCAAGTACCCGGAAATAAACAAACCCCTGCATCCCGGACACTACAGGGGTTTGATTGAATACTGTCAGAGAAAAGGCATGCGAAACGTTTTTATCCAGAAAAGCGGTACAGCCTCGCCTGATTTCGTACCGCCATTTGACCTGGAAGGGGTATAACCTGCACCGGCTGATATTTTCATCATACGTGGCGCCGCAATAGCGGCGTGGGTAACTACTCTGTTTTATTGACCCTGTAAAAACGCTGGATATACTTACGCCCTACGGCTTACGACCAATCCGGTTTAGTGGGCGAAAAGCGCACGGCGCAGGTTGACCGGCTCAAAGCCCTGGCGAACCCGGCCTTCTTCCATTACCACAACCGGGAATTGCCCGGCATTGAAGGCGGAACCAATTCTTCCCTGCGCGTCTACCGCCAGGATGCCTCCCTCGGCCCCTTTTAACTCGGCCAGCCTCCTTAAGGCAAGCTCCACTGCCTGCTGCGGGTGTGCCCCGCCGGCTATTTTTTCGTCCACGAACTTGGCGGTCAGCGTTTCTACAAAGGACTCCCCGATGCCGGTACAGACAACCGCGCTTAGCTTTGTGGCATAGACCCCCCCGCCCAGGGACGGTGTATCCCCCACGCGTCCGGGCAGCTTTAAGGAGCACCCCCCGGTAGATGAAGCGGCGGTAAGACCTTTTCCATCCCACACCACACAACCCACCGTGTCCCCGTGGTAAGCCAGTCCGGTATACAAATTCTGAGCCGGTTTCTCGCCACGGGCCAGGCTTTCCCTGGCCTTCCGCCAGGCGTCAAGCTGCTCCTCTGATATACAGTTATCCTTTGGAAACCCATGCTTCCGGGCAAACTGCAGGGCGCCGTCCCCGGCCAGGATGACTTGACTGGTCTCCTCCATCAGCCTGCGGGCAACAGAGATGGGGTGGCGGACATCACGAATAGCCGCCACTGCGGCAAAACGGCTGGTTTCGCCATCACAGATAGAGGCGTCCAATTCCACTTCTCCATCCATATTCAGCACCGCGCCGAAACCGCAGTTGAAATTTGGAGAATCCTCCAGGACATTAAGCACAGCCTCAACAGCCGGCACACGGCCTTCTGCCAGCAGCACAAACCCATCCAGGGCAGCGCGCTCGAGAATCTCCATAAACGAACGACTGCGGCTGGTGTCAAGCCCGCCATGCAAAGCAATTATATTCATGCCCTTAGTCTGGGCAGTTAGTTTTGCTTCTATGCAGGGTTTCCAGGCAATTTTCAAAGATGTTTTATAGTGGAACAATATAGCGGGCCATCATAATAAAGTGGGTAATACTGCCCGCCATGACAAACAGGTGAAAAATCTCGTGGAAGCCAAAGCGGTTCGGGAAAAAGTTCAGCCATTTGGTGGCATAAATGGCGGCTCCGACAGTATAAAACACCCCTCCGGCAACCATTAAAGCAATGGCCCCGGAAGGCAGGTTTCTGACCAGTTGGATAAAGGGCACCAGGGCTATCCAGCCCAAACCGACATAAAAAGAGGTTGAAACCCAACGGGGCGCGTTAATGTACCACATCTTCAGGATGATCCCGGCGCAGGCTAAAAACCACACCACAGCAAGCATCGCCCATTTCCAGCCGCCACTGAGCCCGTAAAAAAACACAGGCGTGTAAGAGCCGGCAATAAGCAGGTAAATGGCTGCATGATCCAGCTTTTTCAAGATTACAACTTTCCTGGGCGAGGTCCGGATCCAGTGATAAAGCGAACTGGCTCCAAACAATATAATGACTGTAGCTCCATAGGTAGCCATGGTAGCAACTTTAGCCGCACTGCTGCGGGAGACAATTACCAGGTATACCAGACCAGCTAACGACAAGGCAAAGGTGATCAAATGAGTCCATGTATTGACGGGCTCCCTCATTTTAAAAACATTCATTAGGACCCAACTCCTTGTTTATTAACTCTCCAAAAACAATTAAATAATACTACAAACCTCCGGCAAATCCTGCCAAGGGACGCTCCGGTCAACTAATAAAAGAGCCTTCAGCACAACGCTAGCAATAATTTACCCTAAAAAAAGAAAAACTGAATCCCAATAAAAGGATATGTACAACAGTTTCTTGAATAATTCAAGAGACACTGTAACTATATCAACAGTTTTAATTTAAGGAGGGTTTGTGTGGGGATGGGTTTCTTTTTGGCCCTGGGTTCACTGGTAATAATTGCAATCACAGGCGCTCTGGGCATATTATCAGCCATAAGAAAGGACCCGGTCTGGAAAGACTGGCTTCTGGGATCACTGGCGGGATTTTTGTTGTTTTTTATCTCCCTATTCATCATACCTGAACCAACCGCAACCGTCAGCCCGCAGCAAACCGTTGAGCCGGGTCAGCAGCAAACTACCGGTTCAGCCGTGTATAAATAAACCACCCTGATGTACTGATTTTTGACACTCCGGCCACATATATTTTCTTAGTCTAATAAATAATACTAAAAAAACTTGATCGAGGTGGATTGCAATATGGTAATGTTAGGAGACCCTTTTGTCGCCAATGTTCCCGGGTCTTTGACACTTGCGCTAATATAGAAATCTCTACAAGCCTTGAAAACAGGGCTTTTTTTATTAAAAAAATGTCAAATTCTCTCCAATTCTTAGTGAGTAATTTTGCGTAATGTGTTATAATG